>NZ_JBHVVI010000020.1:48969-101864 GCF_042883685.1 Kitasatospora sp. NPDC058190 | reverse complement strand
GCGGGGGGGGGGGGGGGCCGGGCCGCCCCCCCCGCGGGGCGGGGCCCCCCCCGGGGGCGGGCCCCCCCCCCCGGGGGGGGGCGGCCCCCACCTCCCGCCCCCCCCGGGTGTGCCGGGCGCCCGGCACGCGAACGGGCGGGGGACCAGACAGCCGCGCGGCGGAGCCTTCACGGGCCGACCGGCGTGCGGAGAGGCGGCTCCGCCCGACGGCACGACGCACTCTCGACCCCCACCCGTCCCCGTGGCAGCATCGGCGGCAGACGGGGCCGGGCGGCAGACAGGAGCGCGAAGTGGCGGGCGAGTTCGATGTCGTGGTCGTGGGTGGCGGGATCGTCGGGCTGGCCACGGCCCATGCGCTGACCCTGGCCGACCCCGGTCTGCGGATCGCCGTACTGGAGAAGGAGCCCGGCTTCGCGGCCCATCAGACCGGGCGCAACAGCGGGGTGATCCACAGCGGCGTCTACTACCGCCCCGGTTCGTACAAGGCCCGGTTCGCCGTCGCGGGCGCCGCCGAGCTGGTGGCGTTCTGCCGCGAACACGGCATCCCGTACGAGGTGACCGGCAAGCTGATCGTGGCCACCGACGCCGCCGAGCTGCCCCGGCTGTCCGCGCTGGCCGAGCGGGGGCGGGCGAACGGCATCCCGGTGACCGAGCTGGACCGGGCCGGGATCGCCCGGCACGAGCCGGAGGTCAGCGGCCTGGCCGGACTGCACGTCGGGACGACCGGCATCTGCGACTTCCCGGCCGTCGCGACGACGTACGCCCGGCTGGCCCGGGAGGCGGGCGCCGAGCTGCGGCCCGGCACCGAGGTGCGGACGGTGGCCAGGCGGAGGGACGGCGTGACGGTCGGCACCGCCGCCGGGGAGCTGCGCGCCCGGGTGCTGGTGAACTGCGCCGGGCTGCACAGCGACCGGATCGCCCGGCTGGCCGGGGACGACCCCGGCGTGCGGATCGTGCCGTTCCGCGGCGAGTACTACGAACTGACCGAGAAGCGGCGGGACTTGGTGCGCGGCCTGGTCTACCCGGTGCCCGACCCGGCCTTCCCCTTCCTCGGCGTGCACCTCACCCGGGGCGTCCACGGGGACGTCCACGTCGGCCCGAACGCGGTGCCCGCGCTGGCCCGCGAGGGCTACGACTGGCGCACCGTCCACCCGCGCGACCTGGCCGACACCCTCGCCTTCCCCGGCACCTGGCGGATCCTGCGCCGGCACTGGCGCTACGAGGTCGGCGAGCTGCACCGCTCGCTGTCCAAGCGGGCGTTCACCACCGCCGTCCAGCGCCTGCTGCCCGCCGTGACCGGCGCCGACCTGGTGCCGACCACCGCCGGGGTACGGGCCCAGGCGGTGGCCCGGGACGGCTCGCTGCTGGACGACTTCGCCTTCGCCGGCTTCGACCCGGAGGACCCGCGCTCCCCGCGCCGTACCGTCCACGTGCTGAACGCCCCCTCCCCCGCCGCGACGGCCTCGCTGCCGATCGGCCGCGAGGTGGCCCGCCGGGCGCTGGCCGCGCTGGAGGCGGGCGGCTGAGCCGCTCCCGACCGGGCCGGGACGGACCAGGACGGGCTGGGACGGACCGGGACGGACCGGCCGGCCGGAAGCCGCGGATGAGCCCCGCGGCCGCAGCCCGAATGAGCCCCGTCACACACCCCGACGGGTGCCCCGCACGGCCCCGTAGACTCGGGTGATTGTGACTGCCACCGCCCCGATCCCCCAGCAATCGCCGTCCGCCCGGATGTCCGCCGCGCCGGCCGCCTACCCCGCGCCGATGTACCCGCACAAGGCCACCGAGGCTCAGCACCGCGAGCGGCGCATCCGCAGCTTCCAGCCGCGCCGGGGCCGGATGACCAACGCCCAGGCGGGCGCCCTGGACCGCAGCTGGGAGACGTACGGCATCCCGATCGACGGCAGCCCGCTGGACCTGCGGGAGCTGTTCGGCGGTCTGCCGGTCACCCTGGAGATCGGCTTCGGCATGGGCGAGACCACCGCCGCGATGGCCGCCGCCGACCCGTCGACGGGCATCCTCGCCGCCGACGTGCACACCCCGGGCCACGGCAACCTGCTCGGTCTGCTGGAGCGCGACGGTTCGCAGAACGTCCGGCTGGCCGCCGGTGACGCCGTCATCCTGCTGCGCGACATGCTGCCGGACGCCTCGCTGGCCGGGCTGCGGGTCTACTTCGCCGACCCGTGGCCCAAGCCCAAGCACCACAAGCGCCGACTGATCCAGTCGTCCTTCCTCGACCTCGTACTGCCCCGGCTCGCCCCCGGCGCCCTGGTGCACTGCGCGACCGACTGGGAGCCGTACGCGGAGCAGATGCTCACCGTGCTGTCCGCCTCGCCGGAGCTGGAGAACCTGCACCCGGAGGGTGACGGCACCGGCTGGCTGGAGCCCGCGGACCACCCGGACGGCAGCATCCCCGGCTACGCACCGCGACCGGCCTGGCGACCCGTCACCAAGTTCGAGCGCGCCGGGATCGCCAAGGGCCACGTGGTCCACGACCTGCTGTTCCGCCGCCGCTGAGCCCCCGGCCGCCGTTCGAACAGGCGGCGGCCGACTGAGTGGACCGTCGCGCGGCCGGCGGACGGTTCGTCCCGAGTCCTCCCGACGGGCGGCTGCCGTGGCCTACCCTGTGCCGCATGGGCAGCCCGTCCGGCGGCGGGTTCCGGACGCCCGGACGCGCCGCCGCCGACGTACCGGGGACGGCCCCGCGCACCGGCGGCACCCGGACCATCCCGGGGCCCCGGGGGCGCCGGGCCCACCGGCTGCTGCCCCGGCCGGGCGCCGCGTTACCGCCGGCCGGCTCCGCAGCTCCCGCCTCTCCCGCCTCTCCCGCCGTGACGGGCACGTCCGCGCCGCCGCCGGGTCGCGGCCGCTCGATGGCGCTCTCCTCGGTCACCGCGACCGCCGTGCTGATCCTGATCGGCTGCGGGGTGCTGATCCTGCACCTGGTGCAGCGGCAGACCGGCACGGTCGGGCTGCTGGTCGGCCTGGGCCTGGCGATGGTGCCGCTGCCCTTCGTGCTCGGCGGCCTGGCCTGGCTCAACCTCACCGCCCGGGTGCCGCTGCGGCACACCGTGTTCTGCCTCGGCTGGGGCGCCTGCGCGGCCACCACGGTCGCGATCCTGGCCAACAACTGGACCGCCGACTACCTGACCGCGCATCCGGGCCGGCTCGGTGAGCTGCTCGGCGCCGGGATCGCCACCCCGCTGATCGAGGAGAGCGCCAAGGCCACCGCCCTGGTGGTGCTGCTCCTGCCGCTCGGCCAACGGCTGCGCTGCCACGGCCGCCGCACCGGGCGGCCCTGCGCGCCGTTGCTGCAACGGTCGCCCGCGCCCCGGCGCCCCCGCCCGTACGAGCGCCGCCCGGCCGGGCCGCACGCCCGGGGCCGACTGCGGCTGCGCCCCTACCTGCGGCCGCTGCCGTACCTGTGCCCGGCCCCGCTCTCCGGCGGCACCCCGCACCGCCGCTCCCGGCCGCGCACCCTGGCCGCCGGCGTGGTGCTCGGCGGGATGACGGCCTGCGGCTTCGCCTTCGTCGAGAACGTCCTCTACCTGGGCCGGGCCTTCGCCACCGACCAGCGGAACCGGCTGGACAACATCGGCCTGGGCGACCGGCCCAGCCTGCGGGACTTCGACAGCACCGTGCAGACCTTCGTGCTGCGCGCCCTGCTCTCCCCCTTCGCCCACCCGCTGTTCACCGCGCTCACCGGGATCGGCCTGGCCGTCGCCCTGACCACCGGGCGGCGTTGGCTGGCCCGGCTGGCCGCGCCGGCCGGGCTGCTGCTGGCGGTGGTGCTGCACGGCACCTGGAACGCCGCGGCCGACCTGGGGACGGACGGGTTCCTGGTGGTCTACGGGGCGCTGATGGTGCCCTGCTTCGCGGCGCTGGTCTGCTTCGCGGCCTGGGCGAGATCCCGGGCGGCCCGGCATGGCTCGCGGCGCGGGCGGCGGGTGGCCGGGGCGGTCTGAGAGCCCTGCTCGGCGCCGCCGGCTCAGGCGCCCGGAGAACCGATTTCCCATCTCGGCGACTTCCACGTATTGTTGTGTTCACCGACGCGGGGTGGAGCAGCTCGGTAGCTCGCTGGGCTCATAACCCAGAGGTCGCAGGTTCAAATCCTGTCCCCGCTACTCAGTAGCAGAAAGGCCCGGAGGATTCTTCCTCCGGGCCTTTCGCGTTCCCGGGTACGGGCAGAGCACGTTCCTGCCACGAACCTGTAACAGGGGCCGGATCCAAGATCTGCTGTCCGAGGCCTCCCCCATACTGCTGAGGAAAAATTCATCCAGTTGGGGGCGGCAGGGCCGTGCCCCGGGACAGGAACCACCTCATGCTGTCGAAGCGCCTGGTCAGCACCGCCGCGATCTGCCTTCTGCTCGGAGCGGGCACCGCCGCCTGCGGCGACAACAAGGACAAGTCCGCGGACAAGGCCGCCGCGCCCGCGACCGCCGCCGCGACCACCGCCGCCGCGACTCCGACCGCTACGCCGACGCCGACCCCGACCGTCCCGACGCTGGACACCGACAAGCTGACCGCGCAGGAGATCGAGAAGCAGGCCAAGGACGCGCTGGCCGCCACCACCGCCCTCAGGATGTCCGGCACCATTGCCGACCAGGACGGCAACATGGACATGGACCTGGCCATGGACAACAAGGGCCAGTGCAAGGGCACCATGTCCCTGCCGGGCATGGGCAAGATCGAGATCATCAACGACGGCAAGGCCTCCTACATCAAGGGGGACAGCGCCTTCTGGACGGCCGTCGGCGGCAAGGACGGCGGCAAGGCCGCCGAGCTCTTCAAGGGTCGTTACCTGACCGGGTTCGACAGCGACCCGAAGATGAAGATGATGACCAGCTTCTGCAACCTCACCGACTTCAGCAAGCAGATCGCCGACGGCAAGACCAAGAAGGCCGAGAAGGGCACTCCGGGCAACATCAACGGCCTGAAGACCTTCAGCCTCAAGGTCACCGACGACTCGGGCGAGCTGTCGACGCTCCACATCGCCACCGAGGGCAAGCCCTACCCGGTCCAGATCGAGACGGACTCGGCCAAGGACGGCAAGACCACGATCAACCTCACCGACTTCGACAAGCCACTGACCGTCCAGGCCCCGCCGGCCGACAACACGATCGACTTCTCGAAGTTCAAGGAGCAGATCAAGACCGCCTGAGCAACGGCCGCGAATAATCCGTTGCCCTCCCGACAGGGGGCTGCCTACAGTGGCGGCACACTGAAAGGAGGTGATCCTGAATTGAGTTCCATCAGGATGCGTGAGGTGGCTGCTCGCTAGAGCCGCCCCTGCCTGCGCAGGGTGAGGCCCCTGGCCTCCGGCAGGCGAAATCCACAGCAGTCACCCAGCCCGCGGGCTCACCGGAACATCCCCGGTGCCTCGGTGCCAGGCCAGTGCACGGGCGGGAACCGCGCCCCCCCCGGGGGGTGTTCTTTTTTTCCGGGCGCGGCCCGGTCGTCGCGGGGGCCCCCCCGGGCGGTCCCGGTGGTGGGGCCGCGGCGCTAGAGTCGGCGCGGCCCCACCACGGGAACGACGGGGCGCAGCGGAGCGGCGCGGACACTGGGGGTGGGCGATGGCGAAGGCGCGACGGGCCGGCACGTCGGCGCTGCGGACAGCGCAGCGGGCGGGCGCCGGGGTGCTCGGCGGGACGGGACTGCTCGGGCTGCTGCTGTTCGCGCTCGGCCGGGAGCACGCCTGGCAGGCGCTCGGCGGCGGGCTGGTGGTGTCCGGGGCCTCGACGGTGGTCGGCGGTGCGCTGGGCTTCCTGTTCGGGGTGCCCCGGGTGAAGAGCGGCTCCGGCGAGCCGCAGGGCTCGTACGCGCCGAACACCAACCTGGAGCAGGTGTCGGACTGGCTGACCAAGGTGCTGCTGGGCGTCGGGCTGACCCAGCTCGGTTCGCTCGGTGAGCGACTGCACCAGCTCGGTACGGCCCTGGCGCCCGCGCTCGGCGGGGAGGACGCGGCGGTGCCGTTCGCGGCCGCGCTGGTGCTGTACTTCCTGGTCCTCGGCTTCCTGGCCGGCTGGCTGGTGACCCGGCTCGCGCTGCCGCAGGTGCTGACCGACGCGGACCAGGCGCTGGACCTCTTCCTGGCCGGGCAGGACCGCGACCGGCACGGCGACAAGGTGGGCGCGGACGACCTGCGGGTGCGCGCGATGCAGCACCTCGGGCTGCTCGGCGGCAGTGCCGATCAACCGGCCGCGCTGGCCGCGCAGTTGCCGCCGTCCTCGGGCTCCCCCGCCGGGCCGGAGGGCGTGGTCGCCGAGGTCCGCTCCACCGCGAAGCGCTCGGCGCTGACCGTCGACCAGGTGCGGGACCTCTTCGCGGACGGCTCCGAGGGCCGCCGGATCCAGGCGCTCGCGCTGATGCAGGGCGACCCGTCGCTGGCGGATCTGCCGAGCGTGCTGGACGCGATCGAGCACCCGCGTTCGGGCTTCGAGCAGTACCACGCGCTGCTGGCCGCCCGGGGCCTGCTCTCCCGGCTGCCCGGCACCGAGGCGCAGCGGCTGCGGGACGCGGTGGCGGCGCAGTTGGTCGACCCGCGGGGGATTCCGTACGGGTCGGACCGCAGTTGGCTGGCGGAGAAGATCCTGTCCCGGCTGCAGGTGGCGGCCCTCGTCCCGGCGCAGGCTTCGGCGCCTTCGCCGGCGGCACCGTCGACACCGCCCGCTCCGCCGGTGCCGTCAGCGCCGGCAGCACCGGGCGTTCCGCCGGCCGGCGACGACTCCTAGACGGTGAAGCGCAGTTCGGGCTGCTCCCAGGGGGTCTTGGCCCGCGGTGGGCGGGTACCGGTGCGCTCGGCGCCCAGTTGCCGGTAGAAGCCCTCGGCGGGCGGGTGCGAGACGACCTTGACCGCCGCGATCCCGGTCTCGCGGGCGCGGTCGAGCATGTCGGTGATCAAGTGCCGTCCGATGCCGAGCCCCTGGGCCTCGTCCGCGACGAACATCAGGTCCAGTTCGGCCGGTTCGCGGATCAGCGCGTAGAAGCCGAGCAGCCGGTCGTCGTCGGTCACGGCCATCCGGACCTCGTGGCGCTCCACGTAGTCGGGTGTCACGACGTAGCCGTCGATCATCGCGAAGTACGCGCCGCGGTAGGCACTGGAGGCCTGGATCAGCGCGGTGAGCCGGTCGGCGTCGGCCCGCCCGGCGGGCCGGATCGTGGTCTCGCTCATGCGGGCGAGTATAGGACCAAATGGGGCTAGTGACTATTACCGCTCCGGCGGCCGCCGAGCTCCCGGCGGCGGTGGTCGGCGGCCCGCAGCACCAGCACCCGGCGGGTGCGGCCGTCCGCGCGGGGGACGCGGCGGACCTCGCTGGCTATCCGGTGCTCGCCGAGCGCGTACCGCAGCCGGTCGAGGTACCCGCAGCGGCGCCCGTACCCGTCGTACAGCGGCTGGACGCGGACCTCGCCGTCCGCGGCGGTGACCCGGACCAACTCGGTCAGTGCGGCCAACTGACCCTCGGGGACGAACAGTTCGGGGTAGGCGAAGAGCAGGTAGCCGCTCAGGGTGAGGGCGAAGGCGCCGTCCGCGAAGGGCAGTCGGGGCAACGCGGCGGCCACGTACCGCTGCGGGTGGGTGGCCGAGTCGGCGGTGAACAGTCGGCGGGCGCGGTCCCAGCTGCGCAGGTAGCGCTCCGACCGGCAGCGGCCGGTCGCCGGGTACAGGTGCGGGCGGGCCGCCATCGCGGCGGCCATCGAGTCCCGGGCCGCCAGGGCGTGGTCCGCCACCTCGGGCAGCGGCAGGGCGTACGCCGGGTCGGCGGCGATCACCCGGCAGCCCAGCTCACGCGCCTCGGCGGCCAGGCCCGCCGCGCCGCCGGGGCAGTCCAGCAGCGGCCCGGGCAGGGCGGCGAGCAGGGCGCGGGTGAGGCCGAACATGGCGCAGTACTCGTCCAGCGGACGGGAGGTGATCAGGATGTCGGGGTTCGGCGCGGAGGTCCGTGCGGCGGCCACCCGGCCATCCGAACACGGGCCGGCCCCGACCGCATCCGGAGCGCGGGCGGGGCCTCGAACGGTGGACCGGGCCTGGCCGACGGGCCGGCGGGCGGGTCCGGACGGCGGGCGGGTTCAGCGCCCGAGCAGGCCCAGGGCGGCGGCCCGGTTGACGTTGGTCAGGCCGCGGACCAGCCGCGCGGTGAGGAAGACCAGCAGCACCCCGACCATCGAGAACGCGGCGATCTGCCAGGGTCCCTCGACGTAGTGGACGTGCCGGACGTGGTGGCTGTCGGTGAAGTCGAACAGCTGGTAGCCGCGCCAGGGGGTGTAGGTCGGGAAGACCCACTGGTAGAGCGGGTAGAGCGCCATCAGCCAGCCGAGCAGCAGGAACGTCAGCGTCACCGCGAAGCTGAACACCGCCCACGGGAACATCACCACCTGGTACAGCACGGCCTTCCAGCCCGCCGCGTCCGCCAGCCGCGCGGTGATCCCGCCCCAGTTGCCCGGGCGGACCGGCCGCACCGGCGCCGGGCCTGGCACGTCCAGGCCGAGCATGCCGCGCACCCGGGCCCGCTCCGCCCGGCCCAGGCCGCGGGCGATGTTGGTCAGGCCGGCCAGCACCGGCAGGCCGAGGACGGTGACGACGGTGCCGAGGCCGAAGCAGAACAGGGTGATCGCGACGGTGAAGCCGGCGATCGCCACCGGCAGGCCGGTGAGCACGTAGCCGATCTCGCGGTAGTAGTGCGCGGAGAACGGCGCCCGCCAGAAGGCCGGCGGCCGCTCGGTGCGGCGGGCCCGGGCGGTGTGCGGGCCGTCGTCGCCGTAACCACCGTGGACGTCCCACTCCTGGTCCAGCATGCTTCGGCTGCTGCTCATCTCCGGCCCCGGCCCCTCGTTCTCGCGGTCGTTCGTACTCCCTGACGCCCCATAGTCTGGCCGAGCCGCAGCTCAGGGGGCATCCGGGGGACCGGCGGATCGGGGGTGGGGTTAACCCCCGGCCCGGTCCGCTTCCGGGGTCAGGACGACACCGAAGGGCCGGGCCACTCGTCGACGAGCAGCGAGTACAGGTACGAGTCCGACCAGACGCCGCCCTTGTACAGGTCGTGCCGCACCCGCCCCTCCAGCTGGAAGCCGAGCCTGGTGAGCACCTTGGCGGAGGCCGTGTTGTCCACGTCGACCCGGGCGGCCAGCCGGTGCAACCCGAGCAGGCCGAAGGCGAGCTCGCAGAGCAGCCCGGCGGTCTCGCCCGCGTAGCCGCGGCCCCACACCCCGCGGCTCAGCACGTAACCGAGGTGAGCGGAGCGGTACTTGCCGAGGGTGAGGCTGGCGTGCGCGATCGGCAGCGCGTCCGCCGGGTCCTCGGCGTCCTCCCGCCGGACGACGGCGAGGCGGTAGGTGTCCCGCTCCTCGGCCATCGCCTCCTCCAGGTACAGCTCGATCTGGTCGGCGCAGGTCTCCCGGTCGCGCGGCTCGAAGGGGAGGTAGCGGGTCACCTCCGGGTCGCCGTACAGCGCGTGCAGCGCGTCCACTTCCTCCGGGGTGTGGTGGTACTCGCGGATGGCGAGCCTGGGGCCGGTGAGGCGTACGGGGACCATGGCTGCCGACCCTACCCCCGTCCGACGGCTACCGTTCGGAACATGAACGACGAAGACCTGCGGCTCGCCCCGCGCACCAGGGCCGCCGACCTGCTCGACTGGGCGGCCGAGCAGGACCGCGCGCCGGTGGCCGAGGAGCCGCTGCGCACGGTGCTGGCGCTGCTGGAACTGGGCGAGGGCAGGATGCACGACGGCTGGCCCGAACTGACCTCCAACGCGGTGGAGCACCTGCTGTACGAGCGGCTCCACCTCTACGTCCAACCCGCCCCGGAAGCGGACCCGCTCGCGTACGGCGACGCCGTACGGCTGCTGGTCGACCACCAGCGGGCGGCGAAGCGGCTCAACGCCAAGCGCCAGGAGCGGCTGCACGCCGAGGCCGAGTGGCAGGGCGAGGTCGCGGCCGGACTGCTGCGCCGCGCCGACCTGGTCACCTGGCCGCGGCTGTACGCGGTGCTGCTGCACGCCCACGGGGTGGACACCACGGACGGGGCGGCGGTGCGGGACTGGCTGGCCGGCTTCGCCGGGCTCGGCGAGGAGGAGCGGCTGGCCGGGTTCGAGGCGCTGGTGCCGACCGGCTGGCTGGACGAACCGGACGAGCAGGGCTGGGGACCGGGCCGGGTGCTGTCGGTCGGCATGGCCACCGACGGCGCGCGGCGGCTGCTGGAACAGGGCCTGATGCGGCGCAGCTACCGCAACCTGGCCGAGCTGAACGCGCTGGGACGGCCGATGCCGGACGAACTGGCCGGGGACTTCGGGGAGTTCGAGACGGCGGCGGCCGAGGTGGCGCTCGACCTGATCGGCGAGTGGACGGTGCCGGGGCTGCCGCGGCTGCTGGTCGAGGAGTTCCCGGAGCTCGCGCCGGAGCCGGGGGCGGAGGAGATCGACGCCTACCTGGCGCAGCTGCCGGCGGAGTCGGCGCAGTGATCGGCCGAGGGCCCCGGGTGTCCGGGGCCCTCGGGCGTCGCGTCAGGGCTCCCGGTTCTCGTCGGGGGCTCCCGTCAGGGGGTGAGGCCGCGCTGCTGGAGCCAGGTCTCCGGGTCGACCGGGGCGCCGCCGCCCGGGCGGACCTCCAAGTGCAGGTGCGGGCCGGTGACGTTGCCGGTCGCGCCGACCTTGCCGATCTGCTGGCCGGAACCGACCGCACCGGAGCCCTTGATGATCGAGGAGAGGTGGCAGTACCAGATCTCGGTGCCGTCGGGCAGGGTCTCGACGATCCGGTAGCCGTACGCGCCGGACCAGCCGGCCGAGGTGATGGTGCCCTGGCCCACCGCGTAGACCGGGGTGCCGGTGTCGGCGGCGAAGTCCAGCCCGGTGTGCAGGTGGGCCCAGTAGCGGGCGCTCTGGCCGTAGTGGGCGGAGAGGTTGTAGTCCTTCACCGGCAGGGTGAGGGCGGCGGCCTTGGCGCGCTCGGCCTCGTCGGCGGCGCGCTTGGCGTCGGCCTCCTTGGTGGCGGCCTTCGCCTCGGCCTCCTGCGCGGCCTGCAGGCGGGCGCTCTCCTCGGCGGCGGTGCGCTGGCTGTCGGCCTGCTGCTGGATGCGGGCGGCGAGCGCGAGGCCGGGGTCGGCGGCGAGGGTGACCGGGGCCTCGTCCGCGGCCTCGACGGCGGGCGCGGCGGCCGGGGTGGCGGAGGCGAAACCGGTGGCACCCAGGGTGGCGGCGACGGCGGTGACGCCGAGCAGCGGGGAGGCCCCGCGGGTCTGACGCGGCATCCGGTGGCGGTTGGCCTCGGCCTCCGGGGCGAAGTCGTCGGTGCCGAGCGACTCGGTTCCGTCCGGGCCGGGGGGGTCGAGGAGCTGGGTACCGGCTGCGGGGCCGGCCGGGTGTGCCGGGGTGTGCGTCGACGCCACGGAGGCGCGCTCCTTTCCTTCCTTCGCGCCTACCGGGTTAGCTGACGGGTTCGGAGCAGGAAGGTCTCCTACGGCCGGGCCGGGGCCCCGCCGATTCACCCCAGGGAACGTGGTTCCCCGGCTCCCTGACCTGCCCGGAGGCCGGTCGGCGGGATTAGGCGACGGCGCACGGTGCCGTCTGGGTACGGCATTGACGACCGCGCTGCGTTATCAAACGTTAATCCTAGGAGGCCCTGATTCCAAGCCATCCGTCCGGGACGGCTGGGGGCCAGGTGACCGGACGCCGACGAACGATCCGTCGTTCGCCCAGCCCATCTGAGTACTCCTACTCATGTGCGGCCCGGCCGCGCCGCCGCATCCTGACGGCATGAGCGCACCGATGCAGTCACGCACCACGGCCGCGTACTTCGTCCAGGCCGTCCTCTCGTTCGCGATCTCCGGCTCGGCCCTCGCCGTCGGGATCGCCTGCCTGCCCGTCGGCGGGTGGACCAGGGCCTTCCTCGGGATCGGCCTCCTCTACACCGTCACCTCCGCCTTCACGCTGGCCAAGGTGATCCGGGACCGGCAGGAGTCCTCGGACACCGTCGCCCGGGTCGACCAGGCCCGACTGGAGAAGCTGCTCAGCGAGCACGACCCGTTCCGGGTCGAGGGGGCCTGAGCCGTTCCCGGGAGACCGGGGGAAGGGGTTGACGGCTAAGGCTATTAGCCATAGCTTTATGGCTATCGGCAGCACCGACCCCGTGGAGGACCACCGTGAACGGCACCATCACCCCGAGCACCCAGTACCTCGACGTCCCCGGCGGCCGGATCGCCTTCGACGACACCCGGCAGGGCGACGGCACCCCCGTCGTCCTGCTCCCCGGAATGCTCGACAGCCGCCGCGCCTACCGGCACCTGCACCCGCTGCTCGCCACCGCCGGGCGCCGGGTCATCACCATGGACGTGCGCGGCTTCGGCGAGTCCTCGATCGTCTGGGACGACTACAGCCCGGCCGCCGTCGCCACCGACGTCCTCGCCCTGCTCGACCAGCTCGGCATCGAGCGGGCCGTCCTGGTCGGGCAGTCCTACACCGGGGCGACCGTGGTCAAGCTCGCCGGGGACGCACCCCAGCGGGTCGCCGGAATCGCGCTGATCGACGCCTTCGTCGAGCACCAGGCCAACGCCCTGATGCGCGGCGTGATGGCCGTCATGGGCAGCGCGATGGTCCACTGGCCCGCCGTCTGGGGCTTCTACCTGCGCAAGATGGCCTTCCCCGGCCCCCGGCCCGCCGACCTCGACACCTACGTGGCCGGGCTGGTCGCCGACCTGCGCACCCCCGGGCGCAAGACCGCCACCCGCGGACACGTCACCGGGGACTCCGCGCCGATCGGCTGGTGCGCGGCCGTCCGCTGCCCCTCGCTCGTCCTGATGGGCAGCAAGGACCCCGACTTCCCGGACCCGGCGGCCGTCGCCGAGCGTCAGGCCGCGGCGCTCGGCACCCGGAAGGTGATGATCGAGGGGTCCGGCCACTACCCGATGGCCGACAACCCGCAGGCCGTCGCCGACGCCCTGCTGCCCTTCCTCGCCGAGCTCGCCTGAACCCGCCGATCCCGCCGAGCCCGCCGAACCGCAGCCGTACGGAGAAACCGAGCCCATGCCCCGAGTAGGACTGACCCCGGACCAGGTCGTCGACCACGCCCTCGCCCTCATCGACGAGCAGGGCGCCGAGGCCCTCACCCTGGCCTCCGTCGCCGCCCGCGCGGGAGTCGCCACCCCCTCCCTCTACAAGCACGTCAGCGGAGGCCTGGCCGAACTGCGCCGGCTGATCGCCGTCCGGGTCACCGAGGAACTGGCCGACCGGCTCGCCGAGGCCGCGGTCGGCCGCAGCGGCGACGACGCCGTCACCGCCGTTCTTCGCGCCTACCAGGCCTACGCCACCGAACACCCGCACCGCTACACCGCCCTCCCCCAGGCCCCCCAGCCCGACGACGACCTCACCCGCGCGGCCACCCGCCTCGTCGGCGTCATCATCGCCGTCCTCCGCTCCTACGGCCTCGACGGCCCCGAGGCCATCCACGCCGCCCGCACCGTCCGCTCCCTCGCCCACGGCTTCGCCTCCCTCTCCATCACCGGCGCCTTCCAACTCGCCGAAGACCTCACCACCACCCACGACCGCCTCATCACCACCCTCACCACCGGCCTCCGCACCTGGCCGAAGGCGGAGGAGGAGGAGGAGGAGTAGGAAGCCGGGCCCGCCGACTTCCTGCGCGAGGCCGCGAGGCACGGAAAGGCAGGCATCGCAGCAAGGCCGAGGTGGCGCACCCGCAGCCACGCGGCCGGAGCGGGCGGAGCGGGGACACCGAGCACGTACGAGGAAGTCGAACCGGCCGGCTTCGCGCGGCAGCGGGGCGCCAGAGGGGCGAGGCGGGTGACGGACCACGCACACCCGGGCCGGGCTGGCGCCGAAGCGTCCGGAAGCCCGGCGGAGCAGGGAAGCCCGTGGAAAGTCGGGCCCGCCGCCTTCCTGCGCGGGACAGCCGGAAAGCCCGCAGTCGAGAGGGGCGGCTGTGCGCAGGAAGTCGGGCGGGCCGACTTCCTGCGCACAGCCAGCCGGTGGGTGAGCCGGGTTCTGGTGCGGGGCGCGTGGGGTTGGGGGGGTAGTGGGGGTGGACGGGCTAGTGTGGCGGGCTGACCGGTGGTCATGACAGGGGACCGCCCACGTTTGGCGGAGGTCCCGATGCCCGCACTGACAGCGAGGGTGCGGCGGTGGTACGGGCGGCTGCTGGACGGGGACATACGGGCGGGGCGGGTGGCGCTGGCGGCGCTGCTCGGGGTGACGGTGGTGCTGGGGGTGCTGCCGATCCTGATGCCGTACGGGTGGCCGCCGTCGGCGTTGGTGCTGCCGGTGGTGGGTGGCGGGCTGGTGCTGCGGCGGGGCCAACTGCTGGTGCTGGTGTGCGCGGCGCTGGCGGGCAGCGGGCTGGGGGCGGCGGTGCAGGACCCGCGCGGGGTGCGGCTGGGGGTGACGGTGGTGCTGGCCGCGACGGGGGCGACGGTGCTGGCGGCGAACCGGTTCCGGCACCGGCTGGGGCTGCGCGGCACCCAGGGCGACACGATGCTGCTGGAGCTGGCCGAGCACAACCGGACGCTGGCCCGCCTCCCGGAGCGGCTGCTGGACTGGCACTTCGACAGCGAGCTGGCCCCGGTCGGTGGCGCCTCCTTCTCCGGGGACTTCCTGCTCTGCGCCCACCGCCCGGAGGAGGACCTGCTGGAGCTGGTGCTGGTGGACGTGTCGGGCAAGGGCAGTCGGGCGGCCGCCCGGTCGACCCACTTGTCGGGCGCCTTCGCGATGCTGCTGGGCCGGGTGCCGCCGGAGGCGTTCCTGCCGGCCGCCAACGACCACCTGGTCCGCATGGGCTGGGAGGACGACTTCGCCACCGCCGTCCACCTGGCGCTGCACCCGGCGACCGGCCGCTACCGGCTGTTCAACGCGGGCCATCCGCCGCCCGTGCGGTACTGCCGGAGGAACGGCTGGCAGCCCTCCGAGCACGGCGGCCCGGCGCTGGGCCTGGTGCCGGGCGCACCGTACCCGCCGGTGTCCGGGCGGCTGGGGTACGGCGACTCGCTGCTGCTGTTCAGCGACGGCCTGGTGGAGGTGCCGGGCCGGGACCTGGACGAGGGGGTGGGCCGGCTGCTGGCCGCCGCCGAGCCGGAGGTGCGCACGCACCGGCCGCAGCAGCAGCTGGCCCGGGGCGCGGCGAGCAGGCTGGTGCGCACCGTGGCGCAGGACGTCGCGGACGACCGCACCCTGGTACTGGTGCGGCGGCTCGGTACGGCCGGTCCGGCCGTGACCGGTTGAGCCGCACGGGGCCGCAACGGGTGGCGCCGGTCCCGGCCGGACGACGTGGCGCCGCTGCTCCCGCACCGGACCCCGTCCGTTCCGCAACACCGTGCACACGCGCCCCTCACATCCCGGGACGCGAATCAGCCATCACCCGTACCGCCGACCCGGGCCGGAAGACCCTGGACGAACGATGACGGACCTCGTCGGACTCCCGCGATCGGGGGCGAAGGACGCTGGATTGACGGTGTATTGACTCGATATTGACGAGATCCGGTCACTTGGCGGGATCCGTTCATGCCTACGTAGGATCATCACCCTAGAATTCGCGGCGTGACGATGACTCAGTGGTCCGTAACGGCAACCGGCGTACTCGCCGTCCTCGCCCTCGTGGCCGCCGCGCGGTACCACGCCGTGTCCGTCACCCACCGCGGCCGGGCCGACCGGCTGCAGGAGGAACTCGCCCGGCTCCAGGACCAGCTGACCGCCGAACTCTCCCGCCGGGGCGCCGACCTGGCCGCCGTCCAGCAGGAGCAGGAGCTCACCGCCTCCACCCAGCGGGCCTTCCTCAGCGTCGCCCGCCGCATCCTCGTCATGGCCCACGACCAGCAGGCCCTGCTCGACGAGATGGAACGCACCCACGACGACCCGGCCCTGCTGGAAGGCCTGCTCAAGGCCGACCACGCCGCCGCCCAACAGGCGCGGCTGGCCCAGACCCTGGCCGTCCTGTGCGGCGCCCGGGCCGGACGGCACTGGCCGGAACCGGTCACGCTGGAGGACGTGGTGCGCGGCGCCCAGTCGCGGATCCTGCCGTTCCAGCGGGTGGTGGTCCGCAGCCGGATCGAGACCGCGGTGGTCGGCGCCGCCGCCGAGGCGCTGATCCACGCCATCGCCGAGCTGCTGGACAACGCCACCCGCTACTCCCCGCCCAGCACCCAGGTGTTCGTCACCCTGATGCCGGTGCACAACGGCGCGGTGATCGAGATCGACGACGGCGGCGTCGGCATGCCGGAACAGGCCGTCGCCAAGGCCGCCGCCGCGCTCGCCGGCGGCAGCACCCTGGAGGTCTCCCGGCTCGGCGAGGTACCGCAGTTGGGCCTGGCCGCCGTCGGCCGGCTCGCCGAGCAGTACGGCTTCCGGGTCACCCTCAGCTCGGCGCCCTCACCGTACGGCGGCGTGCGCGTCGTCATACTGCTGCCGAACGCCCTGCTCACCGAGCCGCTGCCGCCCACCGTCCCCGGCCTCGGGCCGGACGACCGGGCGTTCAGCCCCGACTTCCGGCCGGCCGCTCCCGCCGGCCACCCGACGGCCGGCCACCCGCTGGTGGAGACCCCGCCCACCGGCCGGCCCCCCGCCACCGGCGACACCCCGCCGCCCCTGCCCCGCCGGAGCCACCGGCGCGACCGCGCAAACCGGCCCGCCCAGCACGCCGCTCCCCCGCCGCCCGCCCCGCCGTACCGCTCGGCCCGGGACGCGCAGGCGTTCATGGCGATGTTCCAGGCCGGGACCGCCAGCGGCCGATCGGCCGCCCAGGCTCGGGCCCAGACCCCGCCCGGCCCCCACTGACCCCTCCCGCCCTGCTCCCCCCGTCCCCCCGACTTCCCCAGCCCTCCGGAGAGTTCCATGACCACCACCCCTGATCTCGGCTGGCTGCTCGCCGACATCATCGCCGTCCCGCAGGTCCAGCACGCCGTCGTCGTCTCCAACGACGGCCTGGAGATCGGCCGCAGCGCCGGCATCCCCCGCGAGGACGCCGAACGGCTCGCCGCCGCCTGCTCCGGACTGCAGTCGCTGGCCCGCGGCGTCGCGGCGGGCTTCGGCGGACCGGGCAGCGCCACCCGCCAGATCATCATCGAGTACGGCGGCGGCTACCTCTTCATCGTCGCCGCCGGGGCCGGCGCGCACCTGGCCGTGGTGACCAGCGAGGCGGTGGACGCCGGGCTGGTCGCGTACCAGATGCAGGTCCTGGTCGAGCGGATCGGAACCCACCTCACCAGCCCGCCGCGGGTCGACCACGCGGCGGGGGGCCACCGGTGAACGGGCCCGTCCGGCCCTACGTCATCACCGGCGGACGCAGCCGCCCCACCCGGGCCGACCTGGCCATCGAGAGCCTGGTCAGCGCGTTATCCGACCCCCCGGAACCGCCCGAGCACGTTCTGCTCAACCGCGAGCACCGGCGCATCCTCGGGCTCTGCCACAGCCTGCTCTCCGTCGCCGAGGTGGCGGCCCACCTGGGGCTGCCGCTCGGCGTCGTCAAGGTGCTGGTCGGCGACCTCTGGGACCTCGGCGCCGTGCAGGTGCTCCCGCCCGTCCCGCAGGCCGAACGCCTGCCCACAACCCTCCTGGAAGAGGTGCTCGTTGGCCTCCGCCAACTCCGCTGAAGCCACCGCCGACGTGCCGGCCGAGCCGCAGTACCTGCCGGCCTCGGTGCAGGGCGCGGTGAAGATCCTGGTCACCGGCCCGTTCGGGGTCGGCAAGACCACCCTGGTCGGCTCGCTCAGCGAGATCACCCCGCTGCGCACCGAGGAGACCATGACCGCCGCCAGCAGCGGCGTGGACGATCTGACCGGGCACAGCGGCAAGACCACCACCACGGTCGCGCTGGACTTCGGCCGGATCACGCTCAACTCCCGGCTCGCGCTGTACCTGTTCGGCACGCCCGGGCAGCAGCGGTTCTGGCCGCTGTGGGACGACCTGTCGCGCGGGGCGCTGGGTGCCATCGCGATGGTCGACCTGCGGCGGCCGGACGAGAGCTTCGACGTGCTCGGCCGGCTGGAGGAGCAGCACATCCCCTTCGCGGTGGCGGTCAACACCTTCCCGGACACGCCGACCTACCCGGAGGAGGAGCTGCGCTCGGCGCTGGACGTGCTGCCGGAGGTGCCGATCCTCTACTGCGACGCGCGTGACCGGCGACAGTCCTACGACCTGCTGATCGACTTCGTGGACCACCTGCACCGCAGCTCACTCCTGGAGCTGCAGCGATGACCGCCCCCGAGCCGCCGCAGGCCGCCGGCTGCCCGGTCGCGCACGGCGGGGGCCCGCACGTCGGCGCCTCGAACGGCGCGGCGTACGGCGGGGTCTCCAACGGCGCGGCCACGTACGGCGGCGGGCTGCCGGTCGGCGTGCCGCTGACCCCGCTGTACGGGCAGGCCGTCGCCGACGACCCGCACGGCCTGTACGCCCGGCTGCGCGAGCGCTACGGGCCGGTCGCGCCGATCGAGTTGGAGCCCGGGGTGGAGGCCTGGCTCGTCCTCGGCTACGGCGAGCTGCTCGAACTCACCCGCAACGAGGCCCTGTTCTCCAAGGACTCGCGGCACTGGCGGGTACCCGCCGAGGGCCGGCTCGCCCCCGACTCGCGGCTCCAGCCGATGACCGCCTGGCGGCCCACCCTGCTCAACCTGGACGGCGCCGAGCACCAGCGGCTGCGCGCCGCCGTCTCGGACACCCTGGCCCAGATCGACCACCGGCAGCTGCGCGAGACCACCGAGACCGCCGCCGACGGCCTGATCGACAGCTGGGGTCCGGACGGCACCGCCGACCTGATCGGCCAGTACGCCCGGGCGCTGCCGCTGCTGGTCTCCACCCAGCTGGTCGGCCTGCCCACCGGGGCCGGACCGCGGATGATCGAGCTGATCAGCCACTTCGTGGACAGCGGGCCCGAATCGGTGCGCGCCGCCGGGGAGTTCCAGGAGATCCTGGCCGACCTGGTGCGCCGCCGCCGCTCCGCGCCCAGCGCCGACCTCACCTCCTGGCTGCTCGCCCACCCGGCCGGGCTGACCGACGAGGAGGCGGTGCACCACCTGGTGGTGCTGATGGTCGCGGGCAACGAGACCTGCATCAACTGGATCGGCAACACCCTGCGGCTGCTGCTGACCGACCGGCGTTTCCGGGCCACCCTCACCGGTGGACGGCTGACCGTCTCCGACGCGCTGGAGGAGGTGCTCTGGCGCGACCCGCCGACGCAGAACTTCCCCGGCCGCTGGGCCACCGGCGACACCGTGCTCGGCGGCCAGTACATCAGCGCCGGCGACATGCTGGTGCTCGGCCTGGCCGCGGCCAACGCCGACCCGGCCGCCCAGGGCACCGCCTCCGCCGCCCAGGGCTCGCTCGGCGGCAACCGGGCGCACCTCGCCTGGGGCGCGGGCCGGCACGTCTGCCCGGCCCAGCACCCGGCGCGGATCATCGTCGAGACCGCCGTCGAGACCCTGCTGCACCGCCTGCCGGACCTCCAACTCGCCGTCCCGTCGGTCGAACTGGCCTGGCGGCCGTCCCCGTGGTCGCGGGCGCTGGTCGCCCTGCCGGTGCTGTACAGCGCCTTCACCCCGCCCCGCCCGCCCGCCCCCGAGAGGCCCGCATGGACACCACCGACGGCTCCCCCGGAGCCCGCCCCGAACCCGTCCGGCTCGACCCCTTCGGCCGCGACCAGCACGGAGAGAACGCCCGACTCCGGGCAGCCGGCCCAGCGGTCCTGGTGGAACTCCCTGGTGGGGTGGTGGTCTGGGCGGTAACCCACCACGACACCCTGCAGTCGCTGCTGGCCGACCCCCGGGTCGGCAAGAACGCCCGGCTCTGGACGGACTTCCGGGAGGGGCGGCTGCCGGAGGGCTGGCCGCTGCTCAACTTCGTCACCGTACCGGGCATGGTCACCGCCGACGGCGAGGACCACCGGCGGCTGCGCGGGCTGGTCAGCCAGGCCTTCACCCCGCGCCGCATAGCCGCGCTGGCGCCCGCGATCGAGGCCCGGACGGTCGCGCTGCTCGACTCGCTCGCCGAAGTGGCGAAGCGGGAGGGCGCGTTCGACCTGCGCGAGCACTTCGCCTACCCGCTGCCGATGCAGGTGATCGGCGAGCTGCTCGGCCTGGCGGTGGAGCAGCAGGACGAACTGCACGCGCTGTCCGACACCCTGGTCTCCAGCTCGGCCACCCCGGCCGCGGCCGTCGCCGCCCAGCGGGACCTGAACGCGCTGCTGGCCTCTGTGGTGGCGGCCAAGCGGGCCGATCCCGGCGACGACCTGACCACCGACCTGATCGCCGCCCGGGAGGCCGGGGAGGGGCTCAGCGAGGCCGAACTCGTCGGCACCCTGCTGCTGATGCTGGTGGCCGGGCACGAGACCACGCTCAACCTGATCACCAACGCCGTGCGGGCCCTGCTCGCCCACCCCGACCAGCTGCGGCTGGTCCTGGACGGCGCGCAGCCGTGGTCGGCGGTGGTGGAGGAGACGCTGCGCCACGACTCGCCGGTCGGCCAGTTCCCGCTGCGCTACGCGAGCGAGGACATCGAGGTCGGCGACGTGGTGATCCGGCGCGGCGAGGCGCTGCTCGCCTCCTACGCGGCGGTCGGACGCGACGCCGGGCACTACCCGGACGCCGACCGCTTCGACCTGACCCGGCAGCCCGCCCGGCACCTGTCGCTGGGCCACGGCCCGCACTTCTGCCTCGGCTCGGGGCTGGCCCGGCTGGAGGCGGAGACGGCGCTGCGGCACCTGTTCGCGCGGTTCCCGGGGCTGGCGGCGGCGCCGGGGCGGGTGAACGAGCCGATCGGGTCGTTCGTCAGCAACAGCGTGCGGACGCTGTGGGTGACGGCCTGAGGGTTCTGAGCGTCCAGAGGATGACGGCGTCCGGACGGTGACGGCGTCCGGACGGTGACGGCGTCCGGACGGTGACGGCGTCCGGACGGTGACGGTGTTCGGAGGGTGACGGTGTTCGGAGGGTGACGGTCCGTGCCACCCGGTTACCTGGGGGCGGCCCGGGTCGTTCGGCAGGGCATGAAGAAACTCGCCACCCTGGCCGCCCTCACCATGGCGGGCCTCGCCCTCGCCGCCCCGGCGGCCTCCGCCACCACCCAGACCGCCAGCTCGCCGGACGCCACCGGCGGCCTCACCGACGGTCTCAACCTGTCCCCCGCCGACATCGCCCTCCAGACCGCGAGCAAGCTCCCGGTGGTCGGGCACCCCGCCCACGAGGTGGAGGCCGTCGGCACCAACCAGATGTCCCACCCGGGGCTCAGCGGACAGATCGGCTGATGGTCGGTGACCGGCTGACCGACCCCCGTCCGGTCAGCCGGTCGCCTCCGCCGCTCAGCCCTCGGAGAGGGCGTTGAGCTCCTGGTAGGTCAGTCCGCCGTCCAGGGAGGTGTACGTGCCGCTCGCGTACACCTCCTCGGCCGCGCGGCGGACGACCGCGTACGCCGCCTTGGCCAGGCCGGGGCCCAGGCTGATCCGGGCCACGCCGAGCTTCGCCAGTTCGGCGACCGACGGGGAGCCGGGGGCGGCCAGCACGTTCAGCGGGGCCGGGACGGCCGCGACCAGGGCGGCGATGGTCTCCGGGTCGGCCACGCCGGGGACGAACACGCCGTCCGCGCCCGCCTCGACGTACATCCGCAGTCGGCGGACCGCCTCGTCGAGCCGGCCCTCGGGCTCGCCCAGGCCGTGCAGGAACACGTCGGTACGGCCGTTGACGAACAGGTGCACGCCCGCCGCCCCGGCCGCCGCCCGGGCGGCCGCGATCCGCTCGGCGGCCTGCTCCGGGGCGTACTCGGCGTCCTCCAGGTTCACGCCCACCGCGCCGGTGGCGAGCAGCGCGGCGACGGTCTCGCCGACCCCGGCGGCGGTGTCCGCGTAGCCGCTCTCCAGGTCCGCGGTGACCGGCAGGCCGACCGAGCGGACCACCTCGGCGGTCCGGGCCAGCACCTGGTCGCGGTCGGCGCCGCCGTCCGGGCTGCCGAGGGACCAGGAGACACTGGCGCTGGCCGTCGCCACCGCCTTCGCCCCGGCCGCGGCCACCAGCCGGGCGCTCGCCGCGTCCCAGACGTTGGCCAGCACCACCGGCTCGCCAGGGCGGTGCAGTTCCTTGAGCAGCCGGGCCCTGTCCTGCTGGGTGGTCATCTCGGCTCCGCTCACTTCGCTGCCGGGCTCATGCGGGTGGACACGCCGATCCGGTTCCAGGCGTTGATGGTGGCGATCAGGGCGATCAGCTGGGCGAGTTCGGTCTCGTCGAACTGCGCGGCGGCCTCCTGGTACACCGCGTCCGGCACGTGGCCCTGGGTCAGCAGGGTGACCGACTCGGTGAGGGCCAGCGCGGCGCGCTCGCGGGCGGTGAACCAGGGGGTCTCGCGCCAGGCGGGGAGGGAGACCAGACGGTGGTCCTGCTCGCCGTTCTTGCGGGCGTCGGTGGCGTGCATGTCGATGCAGAAGGCGCAGCCGTTGATCATCGAGGCGTGCACCTTGACCAGCTCGGCGATCACCGGGTCGACGCCCTGCCGGGACGCCCGGTCCACGGCGATCATGGCCTGGTAGTAGTCGGGCGCGAGCCTCGGCATCGCCAGACGCTGCTCCGGCGCCGGCACCGGGCCGTCGGTGGTGTTCGGGGTCTCGTTCGTCGTCGTCATGACTACCAGCGTAGGAGCGCAGTGGCCTGCCGTCCTGGTGCATTCGGCGCCGGGTTCCTTGGGCCATTTCCGGTGCGCGAACAGGAGTGCGATGATCGCTGAGGGGGGTCCCCGCCGGGATCCCCGGCAGGACGAGAGTAGGGGGAGACGGGACCGTGTGCACGGCGTTCGTCAGCATCGAGCCGGGGGCGGCGGTACCGGTGCTGCTGCTGTCCGTCCGGGACGAGTACCTCGGGCGCGGCTGGCTGCCGCCCGACCACCACTGGCCGGACCGGCCCGGGCTGCTCGGCGGGCTGGACCTCGCGGCCGGCGGCACCTGGCTGGCCGTCGACCCGGCCCGGCGCACCGCCGCCTGCCTGCTGAACGGCTTCGGCCCGCTCGCCCCCGCCGACACCCGGCTCAGCCGCGGCGAACTGCCGCTCACCGCCGTCCGACAGGACGGGATCGGGCACCTCGACCTCACCCCGTACGACCCCTTCCACCTCGTCCAGGTCAGCCCGGACGGCGCCCGGGTCACCAGCTGGGGCGGCGGACGGCTGGAACAGCACCAACTGCCCACCGGCCTCAGCGTGGTGGTCAACGACGGACTGGAGGGGACGGCCGCCAACCGCACCGCCTCCGAACGGATCCGGACCCTGATGGCCGCGCGCGCCGACCACTTCCGGGCCCGCTTCGCCGCCGCGCCCAGGCCGGAGCCGACCGCCGACGGGACGGCCGCCGGGGCCTGGGGCGCGTGGCTGCCGATCATCACCGGTGACGGGCTGGCGCTGGACGAGGACGCCGCGCTGATCCAGCGGCGGGACTTCGGCGACGGACGGATCTGGGGCTCCTCCTCGATCTCCCTGCTGGCCCTCGGGCCGGAGCTGCTGCGCTACGACTTCGCGACCGCGCCGGTGCCGGCGGACGGGCCGGGGTGGCAACAGGTGGTGGCATGAACCGGACGGCGCGGAAAAGGACTTGAACCTGACGCTGCGGCAGGCGGCATCGTGGGCCTCTGTCGACCCCTCGCCCCCGCAGGAGGCCAGCGATGCCCACGATGCCCGCCCCGCCCGCGACGGACCGCCCCCGCCGCCCCTGCGCCCTGCTGCCCGCCGTCCTCGCCGTCACCCTGCCGCTGGTGGGCGCCCCGCTCACGGCGACCGCCGGAATGCTGATCGGCGGCGCCGTGCACCAGGTGGTTCCGGCCGACGCCGTCCCGGGCGCCGTGGCCGGGATGCTGGTACGCCGGCTCGGGGCCGGTGTCGCCCGGACGTACGCTCGATGAACTTCTGGCGGCAGGGCTGCCGGGCGTCTACATGCCGGTAGTAGCTTCGCGGGGGCCCCCGGAATCGGCCGGCCGCAGACCCCCGAGCGAAGGTGCGCGATGTCCACCCTGACCTACCCGGAAGCGATAGGCGTCGGCCTGCTACAGGGTGTGACGGAACTCTTCCCGGTCTCCAGCCTCGGCCACAGCATCCTGCTCCCCGCCGTGATCGGCGGAAAGATCCAGCAGGACCTCGACATGACCGCCGACGGCTCCTCCTACCTCGCCGCCCTGGTCGCCCTGCACCTGGCCACCGCGCTCGCCCTGGTGGTCTTCTTCTGGCGGGACTGGGTCCGGGTGGTCAGCGGCCTGATCAGCTCCGCCCGGCACCGCCGGGTGCAGACCCGGGACGAGAAGCTCGCCTGGCTGCTCATCATCTCCACCATCCCGGTCGGAGTGGCCGGCCTGGCCCTGGAGAAGGCGCTGCGGCACGCGCTCGGCAAGCCCGTCCCGGCAGCGGTCTTCCTCGCCCTCAACGGGCTCGTGCTGCTCGGCGCCGAGCGGCTCAAGCGCGGCGGCACCGGCCGCCGCCGGGCCGGGCACGCCGCCCCGATCGACGAGCCGGGCCTGGACCCGGCGATCGCCTCCGACGCCCGGCTGACCAGGCTCAGCTTCGGCCAGGGCACCTTGATCGGCGCCGCCCAGATCCTCGCGCTCTTCCCCGGCATCAGCCGCTCCGGCGTCACCATGAGCGCCGGCATCCTGCGCGGACTGCACCACGAGGACGCCGCCCGCTTCTCCTTCCTGCTCGCCACCCCGGTCATCCTGGCCGCCTCGGTGCTCAAGGTGCCCGAGCTGTTCAAGCCGGAGAACTCCGCCGTCCTCGGCCCCGTCGCCGCGGGCAGCGTCGCGGCCTTCGTCGCGGGCTACGTCTCGGTGCGCTTCCTCACCAAGTACTTCGAGACCCGCAGCCTGACGCCCTTCGCCGTCTACTGCTTCCTGGCCGGCGTCGGCAGCGCCGTCTACCTGTCGATCTGAGTCCTCGCGTCCGACGGGCCGTCCGGCAGGCTGCCGGACGGCCCGTTCCGCGTCTACGCGGTGAGGCCCAGGGCGGCCAGGCGGGTCGGGTCGGTGAGGATGTCCATGGCGGTGATCCGACCGTCGTGGATGGTGAAGGACATGACCGACAGCGGGCGGCCCTCGGCGAAGGAGACCACCCCGGGCGAGCCGTTGACCAGCACCAGGCGCCCCGCGGCGGCGAAGCGGGCGAAGGTGATCGCCTGCGAGGCGACGTCGGCTGCGCCGCGGCGCAGCACGCTCGGCACCAGCGTCCCGCCGTCGGAACGAGCCACCACCTCGGGGTCGAGCACGGCCAACAGGGCGTCGAAGTCACCGCCCCGGGAGGCAGCCATGAAGGCCTCCACCACCTCGCGCTTGCGGGCGGTGTCGGAGTCGGCTGCCG
The DNA here is from genome assembly GCF_042883685.1 of Kitasatospora sp. NPDC058190. NCBI lineage: Bacteria > Bacillati > Actinomycetota > Actinomycetes > Kitasatosporales > Streptomycetaceae > Kitasatospora > Kitasatospora sp. NPDC058190. The sequence continues at coordinate 76,576 of NZ_JBHVVI010000020.1, read as the reverse complement.
GGGTGGCGTCCTGCACCCGGCGGCGGGCCCGGCTGGCCAGCTGGCGGGTGGAGGCCGAGGTGCGGCCGAGCACCTCGGCGATCGCGTCGAAGGGCACGTCGAACATGTCGTGCAGCACGAAGGCCACCCGCTCCGCCGGGGAGAGCGTCTCCAGGATCACCATCAGCGCGATCCCGACCGAGTCCGCGACCAGGATCTCGTGCACCGGGTCCAGCGCCGCCAGCCCGCTGACCACCGGGTCCGGCAGCCGTACCTGCCCCTCCTGCTCGGGCAGCGGGTCCTCCCGGCGGGAGGCCCGGGAACGCAGCTGGTCCAGGCAGACCCGGCCGACCACGGTGGTCAGCCAGGCCCCGAGGTTCCTCACCTCGCTCACGTCGCTGCGGTTCAGCTTCAGCCATGCCTCCTGGACGGCGTCCTCGGCCTCGGCCACCGCCCCGAGCATCCGGTAGGCCACGGACCGCAGTTGGGGGCGCTCGGCCTCGAAGCGATCGGCCAGGAGATCCGTCCCGGAAAATTCCTCGCTCACCTGTCACATCCTCACGTCGGCATCCGTCGGACCAGTGACGGACGCTAACCGACCCCGAGGAGCCCACGATGACCACCGCCCGCGCTACCGCCCGCATGAAGAACCCCGCCCTGGTCCTGCCGGACGCCATGAAGGGCATCCAGAACATCTACAAGGCCATGTCCCAGGGCGGTGTCTCCCCGCAGATCCTGGAGCTCGTCCACCTGCGCGCCAGCCAGATCAACGGCTGCGGCGCCTGCGTGTTCGCGGGCGTCCAGGGCGCCAGGAAGCACGGCGAGACCCACGAGCGGCTGCACGCCGTCGCCGCCTGGCGCGAGGCCCCGTTCTTCACCGACGAGGAGCGCGCCGCCCTCGAACTCACCGAGGCCGCCACCCGGATCGCCGACCGCACCGGCAAGGCCGTCCCGGACCACGTCTGGGACGCCGCCGCCGACCACTTCAACGAGGAGCAGCTCTCCGCGATCATCCTGATGATCGCGCTGACCAACTTCTTCAACCGCCTCAACACCACCGTCGAGGAGCCCGCCGGCGCCACCTGGAACTGACCGACGACAGGCGAGAATGGAGCCCATGAACGGCTCCTGGACCTCCTTCGGCGGCGACCTGCACCTGGACCTCACCGAGCGGCGCGCCGCCGGCACCGGGCTGCGGACCGCCCTGGAGGACGCCCTGCGGGAAGCCGTCCAGGCCGGCCGGCTCGCCCCCGGCACCCGGCTGCCGTCCTCCCGGGCCCTCGGCGAGGACCTCGGCATCGCCCGCAACACCGTCGTCGAGGCGTACGGCCAGCTCACCGCGGAGGGCTGGCTCAGCTCCCGGCAGGGCTCCGGCACCACCGTCGCCCGGCGGGCCGCGCCCTCGCCCGCCGTACGGCCGGCCCGGCCGCAGACCCGGCGGCGGACCGTCCGGCACGACCTGATGTCCGGGCGGCCCGACCTCTCGCTCTTCCCCCGCACCGCCTGGCTCGCCGCCGCCCGCCGCGCCCTCGCCACCGCGCCGCACGAGGCCCTCGGCTACGGCGGCCCGCTCGGCCGGATCGAACTGCGGGAAGCCCTCACCCACTACCTGGCCCGGGTCCGCGGCGTGCGCACCGACCCGGACCACCTGCTCGTCTGCAACGGCGTCCAGCAGGGCCTCGGCCTGCTCTGCGCCGCCCTGCGGGAGCGCGGGGCCCGCTCGCTCGCGGTCGAGGAGTACGGACTGCCGCCGCAACACGCCGTCGTCCGGGCCGCGGGGCTGACCACCGCGCCGCTGCCGCTCGACTGCGAGGGCGCACAGGTCGAGCACCTCGGCCCCCGCAACGGCGCCGTGCTGCTCACCCCGGCCCACCAGTACCCCACCGGCGCCCCGCTGTCCGCCGACCGGCGGGCGGCCGCGGTGCGGTGGGCGCGCGAACAGGGCCGGTACGTGATCGAGGACGACTACGACGGGGAGTTCCGCTACGACCGGCAGCCGCTCGGCGCGATGCAGGCGCTCGACCCGGAACGGGTGGTGTACGCGGGCACCGCCGCCAAGAGCCTCGCCCCCGGCCTGCGGCTGGCCTGGCTCGCCCTGCCGGACGCGCTGGTCGAACCCGTCGCCCGGCTGAAGGTGCTGGCCGACACCATGTCCCCGGTGCTCGACCAGCTGACCCTCGCCGAACTGATCACCTCCGGCACGTACGACCGGCACGTACGGCGCTGCCGTCTGCACTACCGGCGCCGCCGCGACCGCCTCGTCGCCGCCCTCGCCGAGCACGCCCCGCACGTCCGGGTCACCGGCATCGCCGCCGGCCTGCACGCCGTCCTCCAACTCCCGCCCGGCTCCACCCCCGAGCCCGAACTCCTGGCCCGCGCCGAAGCCGCCGGCCTCGCCCTCAGCGGCCTCGGCTGGCACCGTGCCGCCCCGGCCGACGAGGCCGCCGCGCCGGCCCTGGTGATCGGCTACGCCACCCCTCCGGAACACGCCTTCCCGGCAGCCCTGGACGCCCTGTGCGATCTGCTGCGCCGGGCATGAGGCGGGGGGATCCGCCACCCCCCGCCCGATCGCCCGACCCGCGGCGGGAGAGCAGCGGAAAGCTCCGCTGCTCCGCGCCGACTACTTGTTGCGGCTGCCCAGTTCGAACAGCAGGATGATGAACCCGGCGAAGACGTGGATGCCCGCGGTGTAGATCACCAGGCGGTGGTAGACCCGCTTGTTGGCCCACTTGCCGGCATCCATGGTCTTCGGACCGGTGGGGGTGTCGGCGACGGCGGCAGTCGTGGTCGTGGTGATGGTGGTGGGATCGTCCATGGGGATCTCCTCCAGGGGTCTGACGGTAGGTCAGTGGTTCGCTGCGGGGCCGCCGCCGAGGCAGAGTTCGCCGCCGGGGCTCTGCAGCAGGGTGTGGATGAAGAGCAGTTCGACGCCGGTGTCGGACTCGGCGGCGATGCAGTGCGGAGTGAGCGAGTCGTAGTGGGCGGAGTCGCCGGAGGCGAGGTGGTGGACGCGGTCGCCGAGGGTCAGCCGCAGATCGCCCCGCAGGACGTACAGCCACTCCTCGCCGGGGTGCACCCGGACCACCGCGTCCTGGACGCCCGGCGGGACGTGCACCCGCAGGGCCTGCATGGCGCGGCCGGGGGCGCCGGCCCGGCGGTAGCCCCAGCCGCCGGCCCGGCCGGGCTCTATGGCGCCGCCGCGGACCACCGGGTCGGGCTCGGCCATGGTCTCGCCGAGCAGCCCGGAGACCGAGGTGCCGTAGGCGCGGGCGAGGCCGAGGAGGACGGGCAGGGAGGGCTGGCGGCGGCCGGTTTCCAGCCGGGACAGATAGGCTGGGGAGAGTCCGACCCGCGCCGCCGCGACCTCCAGGGTGAGCCGGCTGCTGAGCCGGTGCTCGCGGAGGCGGGCGGCGAGGCCGGCGACTTCCTGGTCGTCGAGCTGGTCACCCGCGGCGGGGGTGCCGGTGGGGCTGGTGGTCATGTGACCAGTGGACACCTCACGTGCCGCACGGGCAAGAATTTTGCCTCAGAGGCAAAGCCCGCCCGAATGCCCTTTCGCGCCGCTCACGGCCGGGGAATGTTGCGCAGATTGCTGCGGGCCAGGTCGATCATCCGCCCGACGCCGCCGGAGAGCACCGTGCGCCCGGCCGCCAGCGCGAAGCCCTTCAACTGGGCGGCGGTGATGTACGGCGGGATGGACAGCGCGTTGGGGTCGGTGACCACGTCCACCAGGGCCGGGCCGGGCCGCTCCAGCGCCTCCGCCAGGACCTCCCGGACCCGGGCCGGCTCGGCGACCCGCTTGGCCGGGATGCCCATGGCCCGGGCGATGCCCGCGTAGTCCACGTCGCCGTTGTCGATCTCGAACTCGGGGTAGCCGGAGACCAGCATCTCCAGCTTGATCATGCCGAGCGCGCCGTTGTTGAACACCACCGTCTTCACCGGCAGCCGGTGCTTGGCCACCGTGAGCAGTTCGCCGAGCAGCATGCCGATCCCGCCGTCGCCCGCCATCGCGACCACCTGCCGTCCGGGGCAGGCGAGTTGGGCGCCGATCGCGTGCGGGAGGGCGTTGGCCATCGAGCCGTGCAGGAAGGAGCCGATCACCCGGCGGCGGCCGTTCGGCTGCAGGTAGCGGGCGGCCCAGACGTTGTTCATGCCGGTGTCCACGGTGAACACCGCGTCCGGGGCGGCCACCTCGTCGAGCACCGAGGCGACGTACTCGGGGTGGATCGGCAGGTGCTTCTCGATGTCCCGGGTGTAGGCGCCGATCACGTCCTCCAGCGCCCGGCAGTGCTTCCTCAGCATGCCGTCCAGGAAGGAGCGGTCCTTCTTCTCGTCCAGCAGCGGCAGGACGGCCCGCAGGGTGGCCGCGACGTCCCCGTGCACGGCCAGCTCCAGCGCGGTGCGCCGGCCCAGCCGGGTGGCGTCGTGGTCGACCTGGACGGTACGGATCTGCGGCAGGAAGGAGTCGTACGGGAAGTCGGTGCCGAGCAGCAGCACCAGGTCGGCGGAGTGCAGCGCCTCGTGGCAGGCGCCGTAGCCGAGCAGGCCGCTCATGCCGACGTCGTACGGGTTGTCGTACTGGATCCATTCCTTGCCGCGCAGCGAGTGCCCGATCGGTGCCTTCAGCGCCTGTGCGGCCTCCATCACCTCGGTGTGCGCCCCGCGCACCCCGGCGCCGCAGAACAGGGCGACCCGGCGGGCCGCGTTGAGCAGCCGGGCGAGTTCCTGCACCTGGGACCAGGGCGGCGCGGCGACGGCCTGCTCGGTGAGGAAGTGGCTGGTGCCGGTCGGCCCGGCGGCGGGGAGGGCGGCGACGTCCCCGGGGAAGGCGAAGACCGAGACGCCGTGCGAGCCGATCGCGTGCTGGATCGCGATCCGGAGCAGCCGGGGCAGCTGGGCGGGGGTGGAGAGCATCTCGCACCAGTTGCTGCAGTCGGTGAACACCCGCTCGGGGTGGGTCTCCTGGAAGAAGCCGGTGCCGATCTGCCCGGACGGGATGTGCGAGGCGAGCGCGAGCACCGGCAGGCCGCTGCGCTGGGCGTCGTACAGGCCCTGGACGAGGTGGGTGTTGCCGGGGCCGCAGGAGCCGGCGCAGACCGCGAGGCGGCCGGAGAGCTCGGCTTCGGCGGCGGCCGCGAAGGCGCCGGCCTCCTCGTTGCGGACGTGCACCCAGCCGATGCCCTCGGCGCGGCGGATCGCGTCGACGACGGGGTTGAGGCTGTCGCCGACGACGCCGTAGACCCGCTCCACCCCGGCCTGCCGGAGCACCTCCACCATCTGTTCGGCCACGCTCGCCACGGGAGTACTCCTTCGGTCGCCGCAGGACACCTGCACCCTCCGACGGGCCGTGGAACGGCGCACTCGGGGTGGGACGAACGGGTGAGGGCGACGGACGGGCGAGGGCCCGCTCCGCGCGACGGGAGCGGGCCCTGAGCGGCCCGGGGGCGGCCCCGGCGGCTACTCCGCCGCCAGGTGGTCCTGCTGCCCCAGCTTGCCCGCGGCCAGCCCCGCCTGGGGCTGGCGGCGGGCCGGCTCACGGCCGGGGGGCTGGGCGCAGCGTTCCTGGGCGGGCGGGGAGGTGGTGGGCAGGGTGACCGGGGAGCCGGCCTTGACCTGCACCGTCTCGCCGTCGTGCCGCAGGTGGATCACCTCGCCGCGGCGCAGCGTGTAGGTCGTCCCGTCGTGGGTGATCTGCACGCCGAGCAGGTGCCCGCGCACCATCAGCGAGAAGCTGAGCTTCATCAGCCCGGAGGGCAGCCGGGGCCGGAAGTCGAGCGTCTCGCCGTGGTCGCGCAGGCCGCCGAAGCCGGCCACCAGGGCGATGCAGGCGCCGGCGAGCGAGGCCATGTGGAGGCCGTCGCGGGTGTTGCCGCCGAGGTCGTGCAGGTCCATCAACGCCGCCTCCGCCGTGTAGTCGTAGGCGAGGTCGAGTTGGCCGACCTCGGCGGCGATGACGGCCTGGGTACAGGCGGAGAGCGAGGAGTCGCGGACGGTCAGCCGCTCGTAGTAGGCGAAGTTGCGGGCCTTCTGCTCGTCGGTGAAGGCGTCGCCGCGCACCTGCATGGCGAGCACCAGGTCGGCCTGCTTGACCACCTGCTTGCGGTACAGGTCGAAGTACGGGAAGTGCAGCAGCAGCGGGTACTTCTCCGGCTCGGTGTTCTCGAAGTCCCAGAGCTGGTGGTGGGTGAACCCGTCGGCCTGCGGGTGGACGCCGAGGTCCGCGTCGTACGGGATGTACATCGCGGCGGCGGCGTCGCGCCAGGCGGCGGTCTCCTCGGTGTCGACGCCGAGGGCGCCGGCCTCGCGCGGGTGGCGGACGGCGGCCTCGGCGGCGGCGCGCAGGTTCGTCTGCGCCATCAGGTTGGTGAAGACGTTGTTGTCGGCGACGGCGCTGTACTCGTCGGGGCCGGTGACGCCCTCGATCCGGAACTTCCCGGCGGTGTCGTGGTGGCCGAGCGAGCGCCACATCCGGGCGGTCTCCACCAGGAGTTCGAGACCGTACTCGCGCTCGAACTCCTCGTCCCCGGTGGCCCGGACGTAGCGGGCGACGGCGACGGCGATGTCGGCGCCGATGTGGAAGGCGGCGGTGCCGGCCGGCCAGTAGCCGGAGCACTCCTCGCCGCGGATCGTGCGCCAGGGGAACACCGCGCCGGCCAGGCCGAGTTGGGCGGCCCGGTCGCGGGCGAGCGGGAGGGTGGTGTGCCGCCAGCGCAGGGCCTGGTTGACGGCGTTGGGCAGGCAGTAGGTGAGCACCGGCAGGACGAAGGTCTCGGTGTCCCAGAAGCTGTGCCCGTCGTAGCCGGGGCCGGTCAACCCCTTGGCGGGGATGGCCCGTTCCTCGCTGCGGGCGCCGGCCTGCAGGACGTGGAAGATGCCGAACCGGACGGCCTGCTGGAGTTCGACGTCGCCCTCGATCTCGACGTCGCTGGTCCTCCAGAACTCCTGGAGGAAGTCGGCCTGCTCGGCGACCAGGCCGTCCCAGCCGGTGTACCGGGCGGCGGTCAGCGCGGCCTCCACCTGGTCCCGGACGGCGGGCAGCGAGCGGGTGCCGGACCAGCCGTAGGACATGAACTTGACCAGTCGCAGCCGCTGCCCGGCCCCGAGCACGGTGGTGACGCTGATCCGGCAGTGGTCGGCCTCGGCCTCGGCGACGGTGTCGAGCTTCTCCGGGCCCTCGATGACGTGGTCCATCCCGGCCGCGACCCGGATGCCGCTGAAGCGGGTGCGGTGCACCAGGACGGCCTTGGTGCCGCTGGCGTGGTGCGCCTCGGCCTGCAGCGGGGCCTCCAGGACGGCGGCGGCGCGCGGGTCGCCCTCGGGGCCGCCGGGCAGCTGCTCGTTGGCGACCAGCTCGGACTGGAGCACGATCCGCACCGGCCCGTCCACCGCCTCGACGCTGTACTCCACGGCGGCGATGGCGCGCTGGGTGAGCGAGACGAGCCGGGAGGAGCGCACCCGGATGGTCCGCCCGGCCGGGGACATCCACTCGGCCTCGCGGTGCAGTATGCCCTCGCGGAAGTCCAACCAGCGCTTGTGGCTGAGGAGTTCCCCGTAGCGCAGGTCGAAGGGCTCGTCGTCCACCAGCAGCCGGATGATCTTTCCGTTGGTGACGTTGATGACGCTCTGGCTGGACTCGGGGTAGCCGTAGCCGCCCTCGCCGTACGGGAGCGGGCGCAGTTCGAACACGCCGTTGAGGTACGTGCCGGGCAGGCCGTGCGGCTCGCCCTCGTCCAGGTTGGCGCGCAGGCCGATGTGGCCGTTGGACAGGGCGAAGACGGATTCGGCCCGGGCCAACGCGGCCAGGTCCAGGCCGTGTTCGGTGATCTGCCACGGATCGATGGTGAAGTTGTCGGCGGGACTCATGAGCCCACCTCGCTACGCTCGGCAGGGGCATTCGCCCACACGCGCCTTCCGATGATTCGCTCACTCATGACTTTCCCCCCAGCAACTCGGAAAGGTCGTCGACGACCACGGTGGCGCCGTCGCGGCGCAGTTCGGCGGCCTGCCCGGTGCGGTTGACCCCGACCACCGCGCCGAAGCCGCCGGCCCGGCCGGAGGCGACCCCGGCGAGCGCGTCCTCGAAGACGGCGGCGTGCGCGGGGTCGACGCCGAGCTCGCGGGCGGCGTACAGGTAGGTGTCGGGGGCGGGCTTGCCGGGCAGGCCCTGCTGCTTGGCGACCACGCCGTCCACGATCACGTCGAACAGTTCCAGGATGCCCGCCGAGCGCAGCACGTCCCGGCAGTTGGCGCTGGAGGAGACCACCGCGCTGGGCAGTCCGAGCGCGCGCAGCCGGTGCACGTAGGCGACCGAGCCCTCGTAGGGCTCGACCCCCTGCTCGCGGATCAGCCGCAGCACGGTGTCGTTCTTGGCCCGGCTGATCCCCTGCACGGTACGGGCGTTCGGCGGGTCGTCCTCGGCCCCCTCGGGCAGGTCGATGCCCCGGCTGTGCAGGAAGGCCCGGGTGCCGTCGAGGCGTGGACGGCCGTCCACGTAGGTGTCGTAGTCGTCGATGGCGTCGAAGGGGACGAACTGCCCGCCGGTGCGGGCGGCTTCGGCGCGCAGAAAGGCGTCGAAGGTGTCCTTCCAGGCCGCGGCGTGCACCGTGGCGGTCTGGGTGAGCACCCCGTCGAGGTCGAAGAGGAAAGCACGGATGTCGTCCGGTAGCCCCAGCATGGGTGCAGTCTTACCCGGGAACGCGGGGGAAGCCGCCCATTCCCGGCGGCGCGTCGCGGGAAGGGCGGCTTCCGGTCGGCGGGCCGTCGCGGCCGCCCCGGCCCGTCGTCACTACGGCGAGTCGGGCATCTGCGCCTCGGGCGCCTGGATCACCGAGAAGACGGCACCCTGCGGGTCCCGGACCACGGCCATCCGGCCGGACTGCATGTCGAACGGCGGCTGGATCACCACACCACCGGCCTTGACCAGGGCGTCCACCACGGAGTCGGTGTCGTCCACCGAGAAGTACGTCATCCAGTGCGAGGGCGTGCCGGCCCCCAGGTACCCGGGGACCTTCTGCATGCCGCCGACGGTGCGGTCGCCGACGTTCAGCGAGAAGTAGCCGTCCATGCCCTGGATGGTGGCCGGGCGCAGCCCGAGCGCCGGCTGGTAGAAGCGACCGGCCGCGTCGGTGTCGGTGGTGTTGAGCTCGTTCCAGACCAGCGCGCCGGGCTCGTTGACCACGCCCGCGCCGATGAAGTCCATCGCCTGCCAGACGCCGAACACCGCGCCGGTCGGGTCGGCGGCGACCATCATCCGGCCGATCGTGCCGACGTCCATCGGCTCGTAGAGGATCGTGCCGCCGGCCGCGGCGATGGACCGGTTGGCCTCGTCGGCGTCGTCCGAGGCGATGTAGGTGGTCCAGGCGACGGGCGGCACCGGCTGGCCCTCGGGCGCGGACTGCGCCATGATCCCGGCGACCGGGCGGTCGTTGAGCGTGCACACGGCGTAGCCGCCGAACTCGGCCGGGCCGATCTCGCCCTGCCAGCCGAACAGGTCGCGGTAGAAGTCGAGCGCGGCCTGCTGGTCGCTCGCCATCAGGTCGATCCAGCACGGGGTGCCGGGCTTGTACGGATCGGTCACTACGGGCATCGTTGGGCCTCCCGGAGGCGGTGGTGGCCGGCTGTGGTGTGTCGGTCGGTCGGGCGGCGGCCCGGCCGGGACCGGTCCGGCCGTCCGCGCGGACGGCCGTACGACGGGGGTACACCGCCCACCTTCGGCCCGCCGACGCGTTCCCGCCACCGGACGGCGCCCTGGCGGGCGACCGGCGCCCCGACGGGGGCCCGTCACCGGGGCACGGGTCGGCGCACGGACCGGGGCACGGACCGGCCGCCGGGGCTCACTCGGGGTCGTGCCGCTTGGCGGTGACGAAGTACGGCTGCACCTTGCCGCTCTGCGCGTAGTCCTTGAGCCGGACCAGCAGTTCGGCCCAGGTGCCGGCCACCATCGGCACGCCCTCCTCGCTGCCCGGCTGCCACCCGCCGTGCCGGAACAGCAGCCGGGTGCGCCCGGGCTCGTCGGGCTGGTCGGCGAGGTCCCAACTGATCCAGGTGCCCGCCCAGTGCGGCGGGAAGGCCCCGGCGTTGGCCCACACCACCCGCTCCAGGTCGGCCCGCTCGCGGCGCAGCCGGAAGGGCTCGGGGACGCCGGGGAAGTCGAAGAGCAGCACGTCGTCCTCGCGGTCCACGGCGGTCGTCCACCAGCTGGTCAGCCCGTCGTGGGTGTTGAGCGCGGCGAGGACGACGTCCCGGGGCGCGGCGATGTCGATCTGCATGGCGATCTCGGGCATGGGGTCCGCCTTTCGGTGCCGTGGTGGTCCCCTCCCTGGGCGCACAGGCCCCAGGCCCACCATGGCACGACCCCCGGGGCCACGCGCCCCGGAGGGCGCCGGTCCCGGGGGTCGTCCCCGCACTGTCCGGTGGTGGCGGTCAGCCGCCGCTGCCGTAGGTGGTGTTCGCGCAGATGTCGTCGTCGGCCGAGCGGGCGTCGTTGGTGACGGTGGTCGGCAGCGGCTGCGGGGCCGACGGGGTGCCGGGGGTGGCGCCCGCGGCGGGTGTGCCCGCCCCCATGCCGTTGGCCGCCGCGAAGTCCTGGCCGACGACCACCGAGATGCCCCGCGCGCTGCTGGGCTCCAGGCTGGCGCCCGGGAACAGCGCGGCGACCTTCTCGGCGTTCGCCTTCTGGCTGGAGCTGTACTCGATCGTGGTGGTCTTCTGCTTGGTGCTCGCCGCCTGGCCCGCCGTGCTGGCGGTGAACTTGGCGGCCTTCAGCTGGTCGGTCGCCTTGCCGGCCAGGCCGTTGACGGTCGTCCCGTTGTAGACCGCCACCTTGATCGCGGAGTTGGTGGCGTCCCCGGCCGGGGCGGGCGGGGTGCTGGGCGCGGCCTGCGACGGCGCGGCACTCGTGCTGGCGGTGGCGTCCGGCTGCTGGCCGGTGGCGTTCTGGCCGTCGATGGTCTGGTCGGCCTTGAGGGTCTCCCAGAGCTTGTTGGCGTCCGGCTGGACCAGGTCGATGTTGGCGTCCTGGGTGCGGTAGCGCCAGGGCGCGGTGACGAACTTGAGGTCGTGCATGTCGATGTTCTTCAGCGACAGGCCGAAGGAGAGCAGCTTGTCCGCGGAGTCCAGCCCCGGGTCGACGGTCAGCGACTTGGTCGCCGCGTCGGCCAGCGGCAGCAGGTTGGTGGGGCTCAGCCCCTCCTTCTTCATCTTGGTGGCGAGCGAGCTCATGAAGGCCTGCTGGCGCTTCATCCGGCCGATGTCGGAGCCGTCGCCGATGCCGTGCCGCAGGCGCACGTAGTCGAGCGCCTTCTGGCCGTCCACGGTCTGCTTGCCCTGCGGCAGGACGAGGTCGCCCTTCTTGTGCAGGTTGGGGTTGATGTCGCCCTCGTAGATCGGCTTCGGCAGGCAGATGTCCACGCCGTTGACGGCCTTGGTCATCGCGGCGAAGCCGTTGAAGTCGACCACCATGGTGTGGTCGACCCGGATGCCGGTGACCTTCTCCACGGTGTTCTGGGTGCAGGCCGGGTTGCCGCTGTCGCTGCCGCCGACCGAGAAGGCGGCGTTGAACAGGTCGTTGCCGCCCTTGGTCCACTTGCCGTTGGGCAGCTTGCACGGCGGGATCGGGACGATCGTGTTGCGCGGGATCGAGATGCCCACGGCGTGCTTGTGGTCGGCGTAGACGTGCAGCAGGATCGTGGTGTCCGAGCGGGCGCCGCCGTCCTCGCCGCCGCCGAGGTCGGAGTTGTTGCCGCCCCGGCTGTCGGAGCCGATCAGCAACACGTTGACCGGCTTGTTGCCGTCCGCGTCGGCCTTGGCCTCCGGCGGGCGGTCGGTGGATATCGCGTCCGCGTCGAAGGACTTGATGTTGGCGTTGAGCTTGAAGTAGATCGCGCCGCCGGTGCCCGCGATCAGCACCAGCACGCCCGCCGCCGACCAGGCGACGATCTTCTTCACGTTCTTCTTGGGCTTGGCGTTCTTGCGCGCCGCCGCCCGGCCGCCGCCCGCGGCCCCGGAACCGCCGCCGCCCTTGCTCTGCGCGGCGCGGCGGGCCTCCGCCCGGCCGCCGCCGCGCGGCCCGGGCACGGAGCCCGTAGCGCCTTCCGTCGTGGGCACGTCCTCGCCCCGAGCCGGGCTCTCGCCCTTCCGACCTGACATGCGCGTACCTTTCACCGACGGAAGCGACGCCCCGGACGATCTGGCGCACCGCACACAGAAGAGACGGACGAGGCCCCTCCCAGGTTGCACGTACGAAGGTCAATACAGACCGACCATCGTGGCTTCCGATCATATGGAGAGCGAAGACGATCACAGCCCTCAGGTACACCTACAACCCCCGACACCACGCGACAGTTTGCCGACATAGCACCCGAAAACGCCTGATTCGGACAGGCCCGCGCCGCCCGGAAGACGCCAGGGGATCCTGCTGTCGGACCGGGCCTCGCTCGGGGTCCGCATGGGCGGATCGGCCGCCGGGTCGCCCGTCACGGGGCGGCGGGGGTGCTCGGTTCGTCGGTGGCGAACCCGGCTGAAGTGAATCTCCGTCACATTGCCACCCGTCGAAACGCCTGGCGGACAGCTCGGACCACTCCAGCAGGCCCCTGGACCTGCCCCGGCCGGAACGGTCAGGCGCTCTGGCGCACCTTGACGCCGCCGACCAGCGAGTAGGAGCGGACCTTGACCACCGGGCCGCCGGGCTCACCGGTCACGCCCTTGCTGCGGCCGCCGAGCAGGGAGAAGCCGCTCACCTCGACCGTGGTGCCGACCGGGACGGTCAGGTCGACGCCGCCGAAGACCGAGAAGGCGTCCACCTCGGCCGAGGCGCCCCCGGGGTAGGCCGGCTCCGCACCGCCGACCAGGGCCGCCTTGACCAGGTGGGTCGGGGCGGCGGGCAGCGCGGCCTCGGTGTGGTCGAGCTTGGCACCGCCGAGCGCGGCGACGTGCACCGTGCGCTCGCGGGCCTCGAACTCGCCCCGGTGCTTCAGCCCGCCCAGCAGGGCGAGGCTCCACTCGGTGCGACGGACCGGGGTCGAGGTGCTCTTCACGATCTCCATGACCACCACGCTACGGCCCGCTCCTGAGGCCGCGTCAGTGTCGGCGGGCACCCGGCCGACATGACATCCGCCATGGCCCGCGGGGTGCCGGAGCCGAGGCGACCGACTTCCGGTCAGGCGGGCGCGATCTGACGGAGTTTTTGACAAGTCAGACAATAACTGCCACGATCCTCACCATGGCACGCCCGCGGAAGTTCGACACCGAGGCCGCGATCGACGCGGCCATGAACACCTTCTGGACCAAGGGGTACACCGCGACCTCGACCGACGACCTGGCCGAAAGCACCGGCATGCTGCGCGGCAGCCTGTACAACGCCTTCGGCGGCAAGCGACAGCTGTTCGAGCTGGCGCTGCGCCGCTACCGGGAGGGTGGCGCGGGCGGCGACCGCACCATGCCGGACGACCAGCCGCCGCTGGAGCGCATCCGGCAGTTGCTGCGCACCGGGGTGGACCAGGCCACAGCCGACCACCGGGGCTGCCTCGCGGTCAACACTGTCACCGAACTGGCCCTGCGCGAACCGGAGTTGGCTGATCTGGCGCGTCAGGCGTTCATCCCGCTGGAGGCCCGGCTGACGGCGGCGGTCGAGGACGGCCGGCTCGGCGGCGAGATCCGCTCGGACCGCCCCGCCCGCGTGCTGGCCCGCCAGGTGATGGCCGCCTTCCACGGACTGCTGCTGCAGGCCAAGGCCGGCTTCGAGTCCGAGTCGCTGCACGCGACCATCGACGCCGTCGTCGACGACCTGCGCCCCTGAGCCTTCCCGCCGGGCGACCCCCGGCGCTTTTTCCGCCCAAGTTTTTGGCGCATTCACCAATAACTGCCCTCACCGGAGGTCGCACCCAATGTCCGTCCTGTCCGGCCCGTTCCGCCCACCCCTCCTGCCCGTCATCCTGGCGGCCTTCTTCATGTACGGCTTCGACGGCAACGTCGTGAACGTCGCCCTGCCCGCCATCCGCGCCGACCTCGGCGCCGGCCAGGCCGCGCTGGAACTGGTCGTCGCCGGCTACGTGTTCAGCTACGCCACCGGGCTCGTCCTCGGCGGGCGGCTCGGCGACGTCCTCGGCCACCGGCGGATGTTCCTGTCCGGGATGGTCGCCTTCACCGTGGCCTCCGTGCTCTGCGGGCTGGCCCAGTCCCCCACCCAGCTGGTGCTCGCCCGGATGCTCCAGGGCCTCACCGCCGCCGCCATGGTGCCCCAGGTGCTCGCCCTGATCACCACCGTCGTCCCCGCCGAGGGCCGGCCGCGCGCCCTGGCCTGGTTCGGCGTCACCGGCGGACTCAGCGGCGTCTGCGGCCAGTTGCTCGGCGGGGTACTGCTCGACGGCGACCTCTTCGGCCTCGGCTGGCGCGCCGTCTTCCTGGTCAACCTGCCGGTCGGCCTGATCGTCCTCGCCGTCGCCGCCGCCGTCCTGCCGCGCACCACCACCGGCCGCCGCCCCGCCCTGGACGGCATCGGCGTGCTCGCCGTCTCCGGCTCGCTGGCCCTGGCCCTCGTCCCGCTCGTCCTCGGCCGGGAGGCCGGCTGGCCGATCTGGGCCTGGACGATGCTCGCCGCCGCCGTCCCCGCCTTCCTCGCCGCCCTGCGCTGGGAGAGCCGCCTCGCCGCCCGTGGCGGGCAGCCGCTGCTCGACCCGGAGCTGTTCCGCGGCCGGGTCTTCCGGACCGGACTGGCCGTCAACGCCGCCTTCATGGCCTTCTTCGCCGGCTTCGTCTTCGTCATCAGCCTCACCGTGCAGACCGGCTTCGGCTACAGCCCGCTGCGCTCCGGCCTGGTCTTCACCCCCATGGCCGTCCTGGCCATGGCCTCCTCGCTGACCGGCAAGCGCCTGCTCCCCCGGCACGGGCTGCGCGTCCCGGTCGCCGGCGGGGCGATCACCGCCCTGAGCCTCCTGCTGACCGCGCTCGCCCTGCAGACCAGCGGCGAACGGCACGCCCTCCCCGTCCTGCTGATCACCATGGGCCTGATGGGCATCGGCAACGGCCTCGTGCTGCCCTCCCTGATCGGCGCCCCGATGGCCGGCATCACCCCCGAGCGCGCCGGCACCGCCTCCGGCACCCTCTCCACCACCCAGCAGTTCGCCGCCGTCACCGGCGTCACCACCATCGGCGGCACCTACTTCGCGGTCCTCGACCATCACACCCACGCCACCGCCGCGGCCGCCGCCACCTGGCTCGCCCTCGCCGCCGTCCTCGCCATGATCGCCCTCACCCTCCGCCTCTCCCGCGCCACCGAGGCCCCGACCCCCGCCCCGGCCCCGCGCACCCCCGCCCGCCCCCTCGCGACCGAGAGCTGACCGCGAACGGATCGGGCCCTGGTCGGTGGCTGTGCCACCGACCAGGGCCCGGTCCGTCAGGGGGAAGTACGACAGCTGCGGGGCCTCAGGCGCGCGCGCCCGCCTTCGCGTCGTGCTCGGCGAAGAACTCGTCGGCGATCGCCCGCGTGCGCGGCAGCTCGGCGACCGGCTCGCCGATGACCCGGCCCGCGAGCTCGCCGGCCAGCCGGGCCACGTCCTCCCGCAGCTCGGCCTCGGCCAGCACCCGGTCGGCCTCCAGCTGGACCTTCGCCTCCGCCAGCATCCGGTCCCGCAGCTGCTGCCCCTCGGCCCGCAGCTGCGCGATCAGCGCCGCCCCCTCCTCAGTGGCGGTCTGCCGGATCAGCGCCGCCTCGTGCCGCGCCGCGGAGAGCTCCGCCTGGAACTCCTCGTACACGCGCTGGGCCTCGGCCCGCGCCTCCTCGGCCCGCTCGACACCACCCTCGGTGGCGTCCCGGCGCTCCTCCAGGGTCTTCTCGATGCGCGGAAGCAGCAGCGCCCCGAGAACCCCGAATATCAGAAAGAAACAGACAAGTCCGACGACGAGCTGAGCCATGTCCGGCTTCAAAGGTCCCATGGTCTCAAGATAGTTGAGTCACCGTCGCTCACTCCCACCGGGTACCTCCCCAGCCCCGTCTCCCCAGGGGGCGGCGCCCGCGACCGCAGGTCGGGGCGCCCCCGTCGAGCGGGTCCCGGCGCCCGGCGCCTGCGTCTACCGGGACCCGGCTCCGGTGGTGTGACGGCCCCAGGGCCTGTGGGAGCGTGGCCGGATGCACCATGATCCGATCGACCAAGCACGCCGCCTCGTCCGAGACCGCTTCCCCGGAGCGCTCACCGTGGTCCTGGCGGGATCCACCGTCTCGGGGCGGGCAGGCGCGAACAGTGACCTGGACCTCGCGGTCCTGATCGCCGACGGGGGCGGGACCTACCGGGAGACGCTCCGCTTCGAGGGGCGGGTCGTGGAGCTGTTCGTCCACACCCGGGCCGGTCTCCGCGACCTCTTCGCGGTGGACCTCGCCACCCGGCGCGCCGTGCTGCAGAACATGTACGCGACCGGCCTGGTCCTGGTCGACGTGGACGGGGAGGCCGGGCGGGCCCGGGCCCTGGCGGCGGCAGACCTGCGCCAGGGCCCGCCCGCACTCGAACCGGAGACCGTGGAGACCAAGCGCTACGGCCTGACGGACGCGCTGGACGACCTGCTCGACGCCACCGCTCCGGTCGAACAGCTGATCACCGCCGGAGTGGTGGTCAACACCGCTGCCGACCTGCTGTGCGACCACCACCGAGCCTGGACGGGCAGCGGCAAGTGGCTGGCGCGGCGCCTGCTGGCGGCGGATCCCGAGCGCGGCACCGCGCTGCTCGACGCCTACGCCCGGCTGGGCACCTCGCAGGACCCCGCGCCGCTGGTCGAGGCCGCCTCGGCGATTCTGGACCTCGTCGGCGGCCCGCTCCGCGAGGGATACCACCGGGCCTGGCAGGGCGTCATCGAGTCCGTCGCCGTCGGCGTCGACCGCTGAGCGCGACGCCCGACGGACGGGAGGTCCGCCGGAACGACCGGCGCGCGCCCGCCCTGCCGCAGCGAACTCCCGGCTCGACGTGGGAGCCCGCCGCTCGGCCACATGACGAAGGGCGTCCCTCCCCGAAGGGGGGACGCCCGGGTCGGGCACGGTTCCATCGCGTGGGCCACCAGGGGCTCGAACCCTGAACCCACGGATCGGACGATCGGTCCTGAGCACGGTGCGGCCGGCTGGAACAGGCTGCCTGCTGTTGTTTCCGCAGCTCGGCGTACTGCTGCGGCTGAGTGACAAGGGTGCGGCTCCCCGAGGATGTTCACGATGTGACGAGTCGAGCCCTCTTAACTTCTTCTGATACCCCACTGTGTCGCCCTGCGGGCGGTTGCCCGCGTCCGCCACCCATGGAGGCCATCGGATGAATCTTCGACCCTGGGTTGCAGCATCGCTGGCGGGTGCGGCCATCGTCCTCGCATCCGCGCCCGCAGGCGTCGCCGCGCAGGCGTCCACACGGCACGCGCCCGGCTCCCCGTGGTCCCCGGAATGGGATGGGGAGGGGGAGGGAGAGGGGGAAGGCCGCCACCATCACCACAATCCCTGGCGCCACTGTTTCAGTGCCCGCCGTGTCGTGCTCATCGACAAGAATCTCAGGGCGATTCTGATCAACAACCGGCGTGGGCCGGAGGCTCTCGTTATCCAGGACCCGCCGTCCTCGTCCTCGTCCTCGCCCTCGTCCCCCTCGTCCCCCTCGTCCTCCTCGTCCTCGTCCTCGTCCTCGTCCTCGTCGCCGGACGCGCCATGGAGCAACTTCACCATTGCGACGTATCTGAACGTGGACTATCCCACCAACACCAGCGGCCTGTATCAGTTTCAGATTCGCGCCTTTTACAGGGAGCACCCGGTCTTCACCGTGAAGGCCTTCGGCCGCCACGAGCGATCCTTCTTCTTCGCAGCCGCCCACTGCGTCGACGACTACTACGACGACGACCACCGCCACCACGACGGTGACCAGGATGACCACGATCGTCAGCACGATGGTGCGGCTGCCGACGGGGGTGGCCCGTCCGCCGCCCCGTCGCCCCAGGAGTCCGGCTCGCCGTCACCCGCTCTCGGCTCCGGAGGCACCGGCCTTCCTCTTCCGCCCGATGATGCGGCTGTCGGCGGGAGCGTCGGTCGTCTGGGCGCGAAGCGCATCGGGATCGCGACCGGCGGCTTGCTGATGGTTCTGGGAGCGCTGGCCACGGCCTGGCTCCGCCGACGCCGTCGGCAGCGTGCCGCTCGGCCGGAACAGGAAGCGGCAGCACCTTCGACCCCTGACGTCACATCACCTCAGGAGCCTGAGGTGCCGCCGACCCAGCCGTAGCGATGGCGAACGGCCGGCCTCCCGGCGGAACCGGTCAGGAGGGACTGCTGCTTTCGGTGGAGTCCGCCGTGGCCGAGGGGCTCGGGCGGGGGTCGTGGGGGCAGATCCAGTTGGGGTTCTTGATCCCGAAGCTCAGGCCCCACTCCCTGTCACAGCCGCCCCAGTACGCTCCCACCCAGCCGCAGTAGGGGCCGCCGTAGCTGTGACAGGGACGCGCTGGTTCCTGCGAGCCCGGATTCGCGGAGAGTGGCCAGGACGATTCGGCGTTGCTCAGCGACGTGCCGGAGACACCGACCATGCGGACCCGCGTGGCATCGGAACCGTGGGAGGTCCGGTCCATGAGGAAGAGGGGCAGGCCGAAGGCCGAGACGGAAGCCGCCACCGTCGCAGCAGCGAGAGCGCCGCGGGTCAGGCGCATGACTGTTCCTCCTGGCTCTGTGGTCTGTGGTCTGTGGCAGGTGTCGACGAACTCCGCGCACGAGCGCCGCCACCGTGAGCGCCGGAGTTGAAGGTATGGTCTGGAAAACTCCCCGGCAGCCAGCGAACCGCCAATCAGGCGGCCTTGCTCCGGTTCTTCACTCGAAGGGTCTCGTCTCCTCGAGACGCTGCGGCGGTCGGCGAGACCGTCGGACCCGCTCCGGGCTCGCCCGCACCCGGGAAAGCGGAAACGCCCTGCCCGGCAAAGCCGAGTCAGGGCGCTGATTCGCAGGTCCGCGGGGGTGAGAACGCCTCCGGGAGGAGTGGGCCACCAGGGGCTCGAACCCTGAACCTACGGATTAAAAGTCCGCAGCTCTGCCAATTGAGCTAGTGGCCCGTGGCCCTTCGCCCCGGCTGGATCCCGGAGGTCCCGAGCGGGGAGGGCCACGGCGATCCTACCCGGTGGGGCCCAGGGCTCCGCCAGTGGATTGGGTGGACGCGCCGGGTTCCCGGGGCGGGGCTTGAGGCGGGGTGTAGTGGGCGGCGCGGACGCGGCGGAGCCAGGCTTCGGCGGGGCGCGGGTCGGGGGCGTCGGGCAGGACGCCGGGGCGGGCGAGGCGTTCGGCGGCGTCGGCGAGCAGGGATTCGGCGGTATCCGGGCGGTCGGCGATGCGTTCGCCGAGGTCACGGACGTGCTCGGGGTCGGTCAGCCGGATCAGGTGGTGGCCGGTCTCGTGCAGCCGGACGGCCTGCTCGACCAGCCGGACCAGGTGCCGGGCGTGCTTGGCGGCCCGGCGGCGGGTGACCGGGTCCCCGGTGTCACGGGTCAGCAGCTTGCGGAACTGCTGGTCGGCGTAACCGAGATAGGCCTTGCGGACGGCCGGCCCGCTGAGGAACGTCGAGCGGATCCCGACCAGTTCGCGACCGAGCGGGGTCACGGTCTCGTACAGGTCCTCCGGCAGCCAGACGAGTTCGGAGGCGGTCGGGTTGCAGGACAGCGCCAGGCGGCACCACTTGGCGGCCTCGTGCAGGGTGACGTCCGGCGCGGTGGTGACGTGCGACTCGGCCGGGCGGTGCAGGCCGTGCAACTCCTCGGTGGGGGTGGCGAACAGGCCCAGCCGGTCGATGTCCGAGCCGGCCCGGGCGAAGCCGTACGCGGTGGAGCCGACGATGCCGGACAGCAGGACGGTGCCGGGGGTGGCGGACACGGACGGACTCCTCTCGAACGGACGGGCGACTACCGCACCCGCTCCGGAATCCTCTCCGGAACGGGCCGCGCCGGGCGAGCGATTTCCGGCCCGGGGTCCGCCCGGCCGCCGATACTGGCCCCATGGAGCACGATCCCCACCGGCAAGCCGTCGACGTCGAGAAGCTGCGGGCCTGGTGGTCGCACCGGCAGTGGCTGGACCGCCCGCGTACCGGGGCCTCCGCCGCCGAGGTGCTGGCCGCCACCGGTTGGGCCCGCTCGGTGGGCGGCGCGGCCCCGTACCTGGGCCTGTTCGCCCGGGCCGGGCTCGGCCGGGCGGCGGTGGACGCGGCGGTGGCCGCCCTGGAGGTGCACGAGCTGCCGTCCGCGCGCGGCTGTACGTACGTGCTGCCGGCCGCCGACTTCGCGCTCGGCCTGGCGGCCGGCGCGGCCGCCCCGGCGGGTGAACTGGCCGCGGCCCAGAAGCACCTGGGGGTCGCCAGGGACGAGGTCGAGCAACTCTGCCTGGCCGTCGAACGGGTGCTGACCGCGGACCGGCCGCTGGACCCGACCGCGATCCGGGAGGCGGTCGGCGACGCCGTCCGCCCGCTCGGCGAGGCGGGCCGCAAGCGCGGGCTGGCGACCACCCTGCCGCTCGCCCTCGGGCTGATGCAGTCGCGCGGGCGGATCCGTCGGGTGCCGGTCAACGGCCGTCTGGACCAACAGCGTTACGGCTACGTCGGCTGGGACCAGCCGGTCCGCGGCGACGCCGTCGACCTCGCCCGCCGCTACTTCTCCTGGGCCGGCCCGGCCACCCTCAAGCACTTCCGCTGGTTCTCCGGCTTCACCGCCGCCACCGCCAGACGGGCCGTCGCCGAGGCCGGACTGGCCCCGCTCGCACCCGGCTCCGAGTTCCTGCTGCCGCCCGAACTCGCCGAGCGGTTCGCCGGGTTCGAGGTGCCGAAGGATCCGCACTACACCCTGCTGGCCGGCATCGACGGCATCCACCTGCTGCACCGCGACCTGCCCCGGCTGCTAGACCCCGCCGACGCGGCCCGCCCGCTGCCGGCCGGAAAGGCCGGGCGCACCTTCGGCGGTGAGGCCGACCCGCAGACCCACCTGGTGCTCGACCGCGGCCGGATCGTCGGCCTGTGGGAGTACGACACCGAGCGCGCCGAGATCGTCCACCAGCTGTTCGTCCCGCCCGACGACGCGCTGCGCGACGCGGTCGCCCGGACCTCGGCCTTCGTCCGGGACGAACTCGGCGACGCCCGCGGCTTCGGCCTGGACTCGCCGAAGAGCCGCGCGCCGAGGATCGCGGCGCTGCGGGCGGCGTCCCCGGGTGTCCGCGGCCGACCTGCCGGGTAGCGTACCGATCATGTCGACCACCACCACCGACGAGGTCCTGATCGTCACCGGCGCCGGCCGCGGCATCGGCGCCGCCACCGCCCTGCTGGCCGCCCGCCGCGGCTACCGGGTCTGCGTCAACTACCGTACGGACGAGGCCTCGGCGGCCGCCGTGGTGGACGCGATCCGGGCCGAGGGCGGCACCGCCCTCGCCGTCCGGGCCGACGTCACCCGCACCGCCGAGGTGGAGCGGCTGTTCACCACCGTGGACACCCAACTCGGGGAGCTCACCGGGCTGGTGAACAACGCGGGCACGCTGGAGAAGCAGTGCCGGCTGGAGGACATCGACGAGGACCGGCTGAACCGGATCTGGGCCGCCAACATCACCGGCCCGTTCCTGTGCGCCGCCCAGGCCGTCCGCCGGATGTCCACCCGCTACGGCGGGCGCGGCGGCGCGATCGTCAACGTCGGCTCGGCCGCCTCTCGGATCGGCTCACCGAACGAGTACGTCGACTACGCGGCCGCCAAGGGCGCGGTGGACTCGATGACCCGCGGGCTGGCACTGGAGGTCGCCGCCGAGGGCATCCGGGTCAACTGCGTCCGCCCGGGCCTGATCCACACCGACATCCACGCGCTCGGCGGCGAGCCCGGGCGGGTCGAACGGGTCGCGCCGAACCTGCCCATGCGGCGCGGCGGGCAGCCGGAGGAGGTCGCCGAGGCGATCCTGTTCCTGCTCTCCCCGGCCGCCTCGTACACCACGGGGGCGTTCCTGGAGGTCGCCGGGGGCCGCTGAGGCCCCCGCCGGCCGGGCCGGCTCGGCGGTACCCAGGGGGCGGGGCTTCAGCGGACGGCCCTCTCCGGTTTCCTTCCGCCGATCCGTCCCCGCCCGTACGGTGGAGGCCATGACCGACGCCTTCATCGACATCCCCGGTGTGCGCAACTTCCGTGACGCGGGCGGAATCGGCGCCCTCCGCCGGGGCGTGCTGTACCGCTCCGGGTCCTTCCACACGCTCACCGAGGAGGGCGCCCAGAAGCTCAAGGACCTCGGCCTGCGCACGGTGATCGACCTGCGCAGCCCGTTCGAGCTGGAGGTCTGGCCGGACCAGCGGCACGGCCTCGACCACGAGACCCTCAGCCTGCCGACCCTGCCCGCCAACCGCGAGGACGTGGACCGGCCCTGGCCCGAGGGCCAGGCCGACCTCTACACCTTCATGCCGGAGACCGCCGGCCCCTCGCTCGCCGCGCTCATCCGGCGCCTGACCGACCCGGCGGCGCTGCCGGTGCTCGTGCACTGCGCGGTCGGCAAGGACCGCACCGGGCTCACCATCGCCGTCCTGCAGTCCCTGCTGGGCGCCTCCGACGCCGACATCACCGCCGACTTCCTGCTGTCCAACCTCGGCCTCGGCCTGGACCAGGGCCCCGTCCCGTACGTCGACGAGACCGGCTCCGAGCGGCTCTCACGCCCGGTCAGCGCCGCGCACATCGCCTCCTCCATCGGCTGGATCCGCACCCACCACGGCACCGTCCCGGCCTACCTCCACGCCCACGGCGTCACCGAGGCCGAGCTGGACGCCCTGCGCGCCAACCTCTCGGTCTGACCACAGGGCGCTCCTGACCGCGGAGGGCGCTCCTACCGACGCTCGAAGCGCCACCACTGGGTCGGCGCGTCGACGTCCTCCCACTGCTGGACGCCCGCGTCCGGCTCCGCCGGGGCGGTCAGCGGCTTGCCGCTGATGAAGCTGGTGACGGTGTACGTCCCCGGCGCGTCGACGTGGGCCTCCAGCAGCCACTCCTGGGCGCCGAAGGCGTTGGCGGACCACAGCTGGATCGGGACGCCGTCCTCCGGGGAGGCGCCGGTGACATCCAGGCGCTTGCCGCCGGCGGCGCTCTCGATGTGGAACAGCGCGCCGCCCGGGTGCACGGCGGTGAGCTGCCAGAGCTGGGCCTCGGAGCCGTCCTCCGCGCCCACGCGGACGCGGGCGCCGCTGCGCCGGGAGCCCCCGGCGACCTCCAGCAGCAGGCCGCTGCCGACGTTGCGGATCCGGTAGCGGCCGTCGGTGATCGCGGGGTCGGCCGCGCCGTCACCCGCGCTGTCAGTCGCTCGGCCAGTCGCTCGGTCAGTCATGTCCGAAGTCTCCCACCGGGCGCCGACAGGCGGACTCGTACCCGAATACAGCGGCCAGCACCGCCACCACGGCGCCCACCTGGTCCAGCGCCGAGGCCGCGGTGCCCAGCGGGACGGTCGCCAGGACCGCGGCGGCGCCGATCAGCCGGGGCAGGTTGGGCCCCAGCCCGAAGAAGCGCCGGATGGCGGTGTTCACCACCAGGTACAGCGTGATGCCCCCGGCCAGCGCGGCGGCCTGCGACGGGGTGATCGCGGCGGCGGGGTGGGCGGTCGCCGACTTCACCCCGGCGGCGAACAGCAGCACGCCGAGCAGCAGCCCGAGGTGGCCGAGGTAGTAGACGGACACCGCCGCCCGGTTGCGTTCCGCGGAGGGCAGTGCGGCCATGTGGTGCTCGGCGCGCTCGTCGTCGTCGTGCCCGAAGTACGCCCACCAGAGCCCGACGCAGACGGTCAGGCTGAGCAGCGCGACGGCGATCAGCGCGGGCCCGAGGTCGCTGGCTCCCGCGCCGACCCCGATGGCGATCACCGACTCGCCGAACGCGATGATCACGATCAGCCCGTGCCGCTCCACGAAGTGGTCCGCGCGCAGCCGGAACTCGGGCAGCCGGGCCGCCCTCGGGGTGACGTACTGCATGGCGAAGGCGGCCACCCAGAAGCCGAGTTGGAGGGTCCCGGCGAGGTAGCCGCCGGCCACCACCAGGGCGCCGCTGGCCAGGTTGGACGCGCCCATCCCCAGCACCGCGGCGGGCGTCACCCCGGCGGCGATGAACATCCCGGTGTGCAGGGCGACCACGACCAGGTAGGCCCAGCCGAAGGCGGCGCCGCTGCCCTCGAAGGCGTGCGGCACCGACAGCGAGATCACCAGGAAGGCGCCCATCGCCAGCATCAGCAGCCCGCGCCGCCCGTGGGTGCGCGGCGGCATCGCGTTGGTCAGCCAGATGAAGGCGTCGTACATCCACCAGATCACCCCCAGCATCACCAGCACCTGGGCGAACCCGCCCGGGGTGAGGTGGTGGGCCAGGCTGCCGGTGAGCTGGGTGATGGTGAAGACGAACACGAGGTCCAGGAAGAGTTCGAGCGGCGCCACCTTCAGGGCCGGCTCGGAGGTCTCACGGGCATCGGAAGCAACAGAGGCACCAGGGGCGACAGGCGACGCGTTCACGCCGCGAGTATCCGTCACCGTGGAGAAGCGCGGGGGCGTTTCCGGTGGACGGGCAGCGCCGCCTATGCTGCGACGAATGTCCACCGAGCAGACCCCCGGTCCCGTCCCGTCGCAGCGTCAGCAGCCCACCCTCCTCGACGCGGTGGCCGAGTTGGAGGCGGTGGTCGCGGCCGGGGACGACGAGCGCCTCGGCCCGGCCCTGAG
The DNA here is from genome assembly GCF_042883685.1 of Kitasatospora sp. NPDC058190. Classification (NCBI taxonomy): domain Bacteria; kingdom Bacillati; phylum Actinomycetota; class Actinomycetes; order Kitasatosporales; family Streptomycetaceae; genus Kitasatospora; species Kitasatospora sp. NPDC058190. The sequence goes on along the minus strand of NZ_JBHVVI010000020.1, from coordinate 51,929 downwards.
CCTGGTCGGCGGACTGTTCGGCCCCGCCGAGCCGGCCGAGCGGCAGGCGGCCGGACCCCGGCTGGCCGCGCTGCTGCCGGACGCCCCGCCGTTCCCCCGGGCCCACCTGGCCATGATCACGGGCGCCTGCGTGGAGTACGGCGCCGACCCGGTGGCCTGCTCCGGCCCGGTGCTGGCCGGCCTGCGCGGGGCGCTGACCGGCGCGCAGCGGCTGGTCGAGCGCTGGGCGCAGACGGGTGGCGGCCCGCTGCCCGACCGGGAGGAGGACGATCCGGCCGAGGCGCACGCCCGGATCGAGGACCCGGCGCACCTCGACGAGTGGAACGCGCACCTGGCCGTGGTCGCCTGGTGGACGCTGCACCTGTGGCAGCAGGCCGCCTGGGCGGTCTACGCGCACGCGCCGGTCCGGGCCGAGGCCCGTGCCTCGGGCGTCACGGCCGTACTGCTGGAGCTGGCGGACCGGTACGAGGGCGGGCAGCACGACCTCAAGGGCCTGGCCCACCTGGCGCAGGTGCTCGACGACGAGCCGCTGCTGGTGCTCGACCGCCCCACCGGCACCGGCTACCTGCTGCGGATGAGCGGCCTGAGCGACACCTTCCAGCTGCACACCCTGCTCGCCGACCTGCTGATCGGCGGCGGCCACCTGCCCGGCACCCCGCAGGACCCGGAGGTGGTGGCGCTGGCCCGGACCGAGTTCCTGGACGGCCGCCGGCTGATCGCTACCGGCGCCTTCAACCTGGTCGCGCCGGACGGCTCCTGGCTCTGGAACGAGGGGACGCCCGACGACATCCCGGTGCTGGACGGGGTGCGCACCCTGGTGCTGGAGCCGCTGCCGTACGAGCGCACCTGGTCGGCCGGGCGGTTCATCCAGGAGATCCCGGGCGACCTGCGGCTGGAGCGGGTGCTCGACCCGGCGGAGGCGGCGCGGCTGCTGGCCCGGATGGTGCCGGGGATGTCGGTGGTGGGGGCCTTCGGGTAGAGGCCCCGGCCGGCCGTCGCGTTCGCCGGGTTAGGGTCGGAAGCCGACGCAGCCCCTCCGGCCGCGGCCCCTCCGGCCGCAGCCGCGACGAGTGATGAGTGACGAGTGGAGTCGACGATGGCGAAGGTCCCGAACGTGCTCTCGGCCGCCGCGCCCGCGGCGCTGACCGCGGCGAGCGGTCTGGTCGGCGGTTACGGCGTCGCCCGCTGGAGCGGCCGGCGCGAACTGGGCGGCGCGGTGCTGGCGGTGGCCGGTGCCGGGGCGGCCGCGCAGTGGCGCCGGAGCGCGGGCACGGCCACCGCGGCGGCGCTCACCGGCCTGTACGTGGCGGCCTTCGGCGGCTCGCACCCGCTGGCGAAGCGGATCGGCGCCTGGCCGTCCGTCTTCGCGGTCACCGGTGTGGTCGCGGCCGCCTCCACGGCCGCGACGGTGCTGGCCGCCCGCAAGCGGTAGTCGGCCCCCGCCTACCGGACCGCCGCGCCGAACCGGGCCTCGAAGGCCGCCCGGTTCGCCGAGACCGGTGAGCGGTCCCAGACCGCGAACACCACCTGCTCGAAGGCTGCCCCGTACCGGGCCAGCGCGCCCTCGAAGGCCTCGGCGACCTCGGCCGGGTCGTTGCGGAACACCCCGCAGCCCCAGGCGCCGAGCACCAGGGCGCGGACCTCGTGCCGGGCCGCCGCCGCGAGCACCCGGACGGCCCGCTCGGCGAGCACCTCGCGGACGTCCGTACCGGGCGAACGCCGTTCCAGCTGACCGGCGTTGGGCGCGGGCGAGGTCAGGAAGGTGACCGGGTACGGCCGGGCCAGCAGGGCCCCGCGCCCGTCCCGGATCACCGGGACGTCCGGCGAGACGATCACCCGGTGGCTGTACCGCAGGTCGGTCGAGGCCCGGTGCGCCTCGTAGTAGTCGGGCGCCTCCAGCAGGCAGGAGTACAGCAGCGCGCTGCGGCACAGGTCCTCCTCCTGGGCGCGGGCGCCGCGCAGGTAGCCGCCGCCGGGGTTGCGCGCGGAGGCGAAGTTCAGCACCCCGACCGACCCGGCACCGGCCGCGACCAGCCGCCGGGCGGCCTCGATGCTCCCCTCGGCCGTCACCTCGATCCGCCCGGCGGCCGGACCCGGCCCGGGCTCCCCGGAAGCCAGCAACTCGCCCAGCGCGCGCGGCGCGTACGACACCGTGCCGGCCTTCGCCGCCGTCAACTGCTCCCCCACCGGCACGAGTTCGCCGCCGGCCGTCCGGTAGCTCCCCCGCTCGGCGATCTCCTCGTTCACCCGTGCCACGTCATGCAGTCTGCTGCTCATGTCCGTGACGCTACGGGACTACCGCCGTGCCGCGCCACAGGTTATTCTCACTTCCAGAACAACGCCTCGGGGGGCGTGCACACGGAGGTGTCGGGGGGGTATCGGGGGAACGCGAAGGGCCCGCTCCGGGGGACGGAGCGGGCCCTTCGTGTGGTCGGTCAGTCAGTCAGTCCGGCCGGCGGTCCACCACCGGCCGTACGACGTCAGTTCTTCCAGCGCGGCTTGCGGTCGTCGCGGCCACCGCCGAAGCCACCGCGGTCGCGGTCGAAGCCGCCACGGTCACGGTTGAAGCCACCGCGGTCGGCCTGCGGACGGCCGCCGGAACGGTGGTCGTCGCGGCGCGAGAACGGACGGCTGCTGCCGCCGCGCTCGTCACGGTCCCGGCCGAAGGACGGGCGGTCGCCGAAGGAGCGGGCCGGACGGTCGCCGAAGGAGCGGCCGCCGCGGTCGTCACGGTCACGGTTGAAGCCACCGGAACGGCGCTCGTCACGGTCGAAGCCGCCCGAACGGCGCTCGTCGCGGTCGCGGCCGCCACCGAAGCCACCGGCACGACGGTCGTCACGGTCACGGTTGAAGCCACCGGAACGACGCTCGTCACGGTCGAAGCCGCCCGAACGGCGCTCGTCGCGGTCGCGGCCGCCACCGAAGCCACCGGCACGTCGGTCGTCACGGTCACGGTTGAA
>NZ_JBHVVI010000020.1:0-48869 GCF_042883685.1 Kitasatospora sp. NPDC058190 | reverse complement strand
GCCGCCCGAACGGCGGTCGTCACGGTCCCGGTCACGGTCGCGGTCACGCGCGAAGGCCGGACGCTCGGTGCGCGCCTCGCGGTACGACGGGGTGCGCTCCTCCGCCTGCGGCGCGGCCGCGGCAGCGGGGGCCTCGGCGGCGGCCGGAGCCTCGGTCGCGGCCTGCTCGCCCGCCTCCTCGGCGGCCGGGGCCTCGTCCTCGATGCCCAGCTCGGCCCGCTCGCGCGCCGCACGGGCGGCCAGGCGGTCGGCCTCCTCGCGCAGCTCGGTGGCGCGGCGCTGGGCGCGCTCCAGCTGGCGGGCCATGTCGGCGAGCTCGCGCTCGGCGGCACCGGCGATGTTCGCGGCGCTCTCGGCCTGCACCTCGGTGAGCGAGCGGGCGCCGGTGATCTTGGCGACCTCGGCGTCGAAGGCGTGGTCGAGGATGTGACGCGAGGCGTCGACGCCCGCATCCTCCATCAGGCGGAAGACGCCGCGGCGCTGGTGCGGCAGCACCAGGGTGACGACGGCGCCGGAGCGCCCGGCCCGCGCGGTGCGACCGGAGCGGTGCAGGTAGTCCTTGTGGTCGCCGGCCGGGTCCACGTTGAGAACCAGGTCGATGCCGTCGACGTGGATGCCGCGGGCGGCGACGTCGGTGGCGACGACGACGTTGACGTAACCGTCCTTGAAGTCGCCGAGGACGCGGGTACGGGCGCCCTGGGTCATGCCGCCGTGCAGCGCGTCGGCCTTCACGCCGGCCTCGATGAGCTGCTCGGCGACGCGGTCGGCACCCATCTGGGTGCGGACGAAGATGATCGTGCGGCCCTTGCGGGCGGCGATCGCGTTGGTGATCGGCGCCTTGTCCTTGGGCTTCACCACGAGGATGTGGTGGGTCATGGTGGTGACGGCGCCGGCCGACGGGTCGACCTCGTGGGTGACCGGGCTCTTCAGGTAGCGCTTGACCAGGGTGTCGATCTCGTTCTCCAGGGTGGCGGAGAACAGCAGGCGCTGGCCACCGGCCGGCACCTGGTCGAGGATCTCGGTGACCTCGGGCAGGAAGCCCATGTCGGCCATCTGGTCGGCCTCGTCGAGCACGACGGTCTGGACGTCGGCCAGCTTGGCGCTGCCGCGGTTCAGCAGGTCGCGCAGACGGCCGGGGGTGGCGACCAGGATGTCGACGCCGCGCTCCAGAGCGTAGATCTGGTTCGACATCGACGTGCCGCCACAGACGACCTTGAGCTTGAGCCCGAGCACCGAGCCGAACGGCTCCAGGGCGTCGGCCACCTGCATGGCCAGCTCACGGGTCGGGACGAGGATCAGGCCGCGCGGGTGCTTGGGCTTGGTGCGCTCGCCGTCGGCGAGGCGGGTCAGCAGCGGCAGGCCGAAGCTGAGGGTCTTGCCGGAGCCGGTACGGCCACGGCCCAGCACGTCCTTACCGGCCAGGGCGTCCGGGATGGTCGCGGCCTGGATCGGGAACGGGGTGGTGACGCCGCGCTTGGCGAGGGCGCGCACGACGTCGTCGTGCAGGCCCAGGTCGCCGAAGGTGATGGTGGGCTCGGCGGCCTCGACGATCTCCTCGGCCTCGACGGCGTCGGTGTTCAGCTCGACGTCGGCGGCGTCAGTGGTGGGAGTGGTGGTGTCGGTGACATCGGCGGCGGACTCGCTCGCGGGCATGGCGAAGCGGGCGTCGTCAACGAGAGACATGCAAAACCTTCCGGAAGTGGCACGCGCCAAAGTCCGGGGTTCTGTTTCACAACCGCCTCTATGCGGTCAGCCACGGATCGCCGGAACGCGCCAAGGGCGCCGATGGGAATGGGGCGCCAGTCAAATGAATCAAACGAACGATCTACCACCATAGAGGACCCTCGGGATCGGAGGCAAATGCCCTGGCCAGCCACCTACTGTCCACCCGCGTGAGGGCTCGGGGCCGAGGACCCGGAGCTTCCCGAGGAGGGCTGCGGGGCCGGCGGGACGGTCGCGGCGGGCGTGGTGTGCTCCGGCTCGGGAGAGCTGGACGGACGGCCGCTCGGGGTGGCCGACGGGGTCCCGGCCGAACCACCGCCGGAGCGGCCCTCGCCGGTGCCGCCCGCCCCGCCCGTGCCGCCGGGACCCGTGGTGCCTTCGGTACCGGCCGAGGTGCCGCCCGGGTGGGGCGCGGGGCTCGGCCCACCGCTCGTCGAACCGCCGCCCGGCGCACTCTCGGGAGCGCCCGCCCCCGGCACCGGGACCACGCCGGCGACCACGCCGTTCGCACCCGGCGCGACCTCACCCGCCACGGTGGGCGTGACCCCGGCGGGCGCGTTCTCCGCCTGCAAGCCCCCGGGGCGCTCCGGGCGCCCCGAGACGCCCCCCGGGCGCCCGGCGCCCGGCGAGGCCGGGGGACCGACCGTCGCCCCCGGCTTGCCCGCCGGACCGGCCTGCCCGACCGGGGCGACCCCGCCGTGCTTCTCCTCCGCCGCCGGACCGACCGACATGCAACCGGTCAGTCCCAGCCCGGCCACCGCCAGCACCGCCGCCGCCCGTACCGCGCGTGACCGCCGCAGCGCCGTCTCCCGCAGCGCCGTCTCCCGCACCGGCGCGGCCACCCGCACCCGAACCGCCCGCACCGCCCGCACCGAAGCCACCGAGCTTCCTCTCCACCGCCCCACCCGGGCCGCCCACTGGCGCGCGGCCGCTTTCGGTGCCCAACGCGCGCCGGGCGCGGCGGGACACGGGCGGCACGGCAGTTCTCGGGCTGCCCGCTCCCGGCCGCTCCCGGCGGCTCGCGGCGGCTCCCAGCCGGGCCCGCTCAGCCCCAGAGCGCCGAGGCCAGCTCCGCCCCCGCGTAGACCGCGGCCAGGCCGGCCGCCAGGCTGCCGGCCACGTTCGCCACCGCGTACCGCACGGCGCCGGACTCGGCCAGTCGCAGCGTCTCGTACGAGAAGGTCGAGTAGGTGGTCAGCGCCCCGCAGAAGCCCGTCCCGACCAGCAGTTGGACGTGCGAGGAGGCCGCGCCGGCCGCCACCGCCCCGGCCAGCAGGCCGAGCACCAGGCAGCCGAACACGTTCACCGTGAAGGTGCCCCACGGGAACACCGAGTCGTGCCGGGACTGCACCGCCCGGTCGGTCAGGTACCGCAGCGGCGCGCCGACCACGGCGCCGGCCACCACCAGCAGCCAGTTCACCGCGCTCCCCCGCCCGCGCCACGATCGGCCGCACGGCCCGCGTACCGGACGACCTCGCAGTGGTCCAGCATCACCAGCCCCTCGGCCACCAGTTCCTCCAGCTGCGGCAGGAACGCCCGCACCCGCTCCTCCTCGTCCACGATCACCACCGCCACCGGCAGGTCCTCGCTCAGCGACAGCAACCGCGCCGTGTGCACCAGCGACGAGGCGCCGAACCCCTCGATGCCCCGGAACACGCTCGCCCCGGCCAGCCCGGTCGCCCGCGCCCGGTGCACGACCTCGCTGTACACCGGGCGGTGGTGCCACATGTCGCTCTCGCCCACCAGCACGGTCAGCCGCAGCGCCGGCCCGCTCAGCCGGCTCACCGGGCACCCCCGTCGCGGACCGGGCGGCGGATCAGACGCCGGGTCAACACCGCCGCCGCCCACACCGCGCCGAGCGCGCCCAGCAGGGTCAGCCCCAGGTACGCCAGCCCGGGCCCCGGCCGCCCCGCCTCCAGCAGCCGGCGGATGTCCACCGAGTAGGTCGAGAAGGTGGTGAACCCGCCCAGCACCCCGGTGCCGAAGAACGGCCGCAGCAGCGGATGCGCCGGACGCCCCTCGGTGATCGCCACCAGGAACACCCCGATCACCGCGCAGCCGACCACGTTGATCAGCAGCGTCGTCCACGGGAACGCCGTCGGCCCGGTCTCCCAGCCCAGCCCGGCCGCGTACCGGGCCACCGCCCCGATCGCACCGCCCACCGCGACCACCGCCACGGCCGACCCCTGCCCGCGCAGCACCGGCGGCCGGCTCCGCACCGCCGCCGAGGCCGGCGACCCGGTCCGTACCGGGCCCTCCGCGGTGTCGTCCAAGGCGTCCTCCGAAGTCGTCACGGCCCCATCAAACACCGGCGTCCGCTGTCTGGCACACCGTCATCCGAGACCCGACAATGATCCGGTGGAGATGACCCGGGATGAGTTCGAAACACTGGTCAGCGACGCCCTGGACCAGATTCCCCCGCAGCTCGCCGCCATGATGGACAACGTCGCGGTCTTCGTCGAGGACGAACCCGACCCCGACGACCCCGAACTCCTCGGCCTCTACGAGGGCACCCCGCTGACCGAGCGCGGCGAGTGGTACGCCGGGGTCCTGCCCGACCGCATCCTGATCTACCGCGGCCCCACCCTGCGCCACTGCGAGACCCGCGAACAGGTGGTCGAGGAGGTCCGCACCACCGTCATCCACGAGGTCGCCCACCACTTCGGCTTCGACGACCACGAGCTGGACGAACTCGGCTGGTCCTGACCCCCGCCCAGGCCCGGCCCCCCACCCGGCCCAAACCCGTTTTGGCGATCCGCCCCGCATCCCATATGCTTCTCGACGTCCCCGAGCGCTGGAAACAGCGGGACAGGCCGCAAGCCCTCATCGTCTAGTGGCCCAGGACGCCGCCCTTTCAAGGCGGTAGCACGGGTTCGAATCCCGTTGGGGGCACGCAGTACCGTAGTAAAGTGCAGTGCCGCAAGACCTTAGTGGTTCGCCACTACAAGGTCCCGTGGAGCAGTTGGTTAGCTCGCCACCCTGTCAAGGTGGAGGTCGCGGGTTCAAGTCCCGTCGGGATCGCTCGTCTCGCAAGAGACGGTGCAGTACGGCCAGGTAGCTCAGTTGGTACGAGCGTCCGCCTGAAAAGCGGAAGGTCGCCGGTTCGACCCCGGCCCTGGCCACAACGTATGACCAGGCACGATGCCCTCGAAGCAGATAGCTTCGGGGGCATTTTCGTGTCGTTTGACGCCAACGGCACAGCGGACGGTCAGGACCTCCGCGTCTTTGCCGCAACTCCACCGCCCCTGCCGTCACGCCGCGTCGGCGTGACGGTGGGGCACGAAGCGCATCGTCGTCCTTCCGTCCAGGGGGGCCAGCCGGATGTCGAGGTCTGCCTCCAACGCCTCGGCGAGCCGCGCCAGCAGGGGAAGGGTCGGGGTCGTGTCCCCCAGTTCTACGCGGGAGATGCCAGGCTGCGTCATGCCGGCCCGCCGGGCGAGTTCGGTCTGGGAGATCCCCAGTTGCCTTCGCCTGTCCCGTAGAGCGGCCGACAACTGCTGCCCGTAGTCCACGGCTTCCTCCTGGCTATGCGGCGCGAGCGGCGAAGCTGACTGCTGTGCCCGAGGTCGCCAGATGGACGTCCACGGACACCTCCAGAGCCGCGGCAATCCGGAGAAGCAGGTCGGACGTGACCGGGAGGACTCCACCAACCTCGATGTGTTCTACCTCGTCAGCGGTGCTACCGAGGCGAACCGCCAGATCGTCCTCGCTCAGTCCCAGCTGGGTACGCCGGTCGTAGACGAGCTGGCCGAGTGCCATGGCCAGACGAATCTGCTCTCGCTCGGCGATGATCGCAGGGGGCTCGAACTCCCTGCGAAGCGCGCGCTTGTCCCGAGCCAGCTGCCAGCGTGCGTGGTTCACCGTTCCTCCTCCGCTGTGTTGCGACTGTAGATCTCGTGAGCTTCCGGGTGCCCCGTCTCGCACGCCAGCTTGGCGGCCTTGGCTCGTTTGACCTCCGCCTCCTCGCGCATCCGGGTCTTGCGAAAGACGGTGAGCAGAACGATGCGGCGTCCAGGCGCCAGCCAGTAGCTGATCCGCACCGCGTTCCCGCTCAGGCCGAGGCGCAGTTCCCGCACCCCATCACCCAGGTTCCGCGAGTGCGGTTCGTCGAGCGTGGTCGGGTACTCGGCAAGGAGATCAGCCTTCTCCTCGACCTGCCGATAGTGCTGCGGAGTGAGACTCGCAAGCCAGAGACGCACCTCCGGTTCCAGCTCGATGGAGTAGCGCTCGCCCATACCAACCACTGTATATCACGCAGATGGTATGGGCCGTCGGTTCGTTTCAAGCGTCCCGTGCGTGCGGGTGGCGTCAGCCGCGCAGCACCCGATCGTCGAGTCTGCGCAGCAGGCCGGGCAGGTGCTGGTGCTCCTCACGGAGCGCGGCCAGCCGCTGCCGGAACTCAAGGCCGCGTCCGACGTGGTCACAGGCGTCTCGGAGCTCGACCAGGAGGGCCACGGCGACGTCGTAGCGGGCCGTCTGCTTACGCGCGACATGGTTCTCGACCTCGCGCCAGATCGCTTCCTCGTTGGTAGCCAGGGCGGTCAGCTTCTTGGCCCGGGCCTCGAATCGAACCCGCTCGGCACCCTGCTGGCGCTCGGTAGCCAGCGTGTGCGCAGCGTCCAGCAACTCGGCGGCTGAGCGCTGCCCCGGCACGGTCGCGACGGGCGGCTCGCCGCGCAGGCGGCGCAAGAGTTCGGCTCCCAGCTGAGGCTCACCCCCCAGCGCGAGACGCAGTAGGAGGCCGTCCTTCTCCTTCTCAGGAAGCGCGGCGATCAGTGGTGCCAGCTCCTTCTTTCCGGGCCTCCTCCGAGGCTCTGGGGCGGGCGGGCTGGCTTGGGCGGCGACCGCGAGCAGGTCGGCGTCGACACGCAGGAAGTCCGCGAGCGCTCGCTGCGGTGCGGTGAGCCGGTCGAGCCCAGCCGGGACCGGGGGCTCGACTACTTCCTGGTAAGCCTCCTCGTCGTCGTCCTGCAGCGCCCAGGCGCCGATGGCGGACAGCCACGCGAGGTACAGGGCGCGGTGATCCCCGGAGCCCAGCTCGGCCCGTACCCCGGCGATGGCACCGAGCGAGTCCTCGGCGCCCTCCTCCCAGTCCCCACCCTCGTCCTCGCTGCGCAGGTCCAGGACGAGGTGGGTCTTGGTCGTCCATGCCTCGACGCACTCGTCGAAGCAGTACGGCTCCAGCGCCCGCAGCGTGAGCTGCCCCTTGGGCACGCGCAGGATCACCTGATGGGTGCCCCAGTTGGTCAGGTAGAGGTGAGCGTCGTAGTGCCGCTCCACCATCCGCCTCGGATCACCGCGGAAGTTGCCCCACTGATATTCGTTGGTGAAGCTGGTCGCGGTGATCCGGGCTCGGGTGGACAGCGCCCGCAGTTGCTCCTGCTCGTCGCTGGTCAGCGGCCGGTCGATCGCCAGGAACTCGTAGTACTGGTACTCGCTCATCGCTGCGACCCTAGCGGGACCCCCGACCCCTGATGATGAAATCCGCCAAGCCCGAGGCAGACAGGAAGCGCTGATGGAACCCGAGCAGCCACGCACCGTCGAGCAGATCCGAGGTCTCGTCAGCTGGATCGACCCGGGACGCAAGCTCACCCAGACGGGCAAGGTCACCCTCGCGGATGCGCGGGCCCTGGTCACTCTCCTGGAGACCGGCGACACCATCGACCCGGCCATCGGCGACAGGACCTTCAAGACCAAGTCCAGCCAGGAGCTGCATCACCTGAACCTGCTGGTGGAATGGGCCAAGGCGGCCCGGCTGCTGCGGGTCGCGAGCGGCCGCCTGGTGCCCGTCAAGAAGAACGCGCGCCTACTGGAGGACCCCGAGCGCGTCCTCGACGCGCTGTTCGAGGCCCTGCCGCGCATCGGCGAGGCGGTGCTGCCCTCCGGGTGGCTCGGCTCGATGTTCGCGGAGGAGTACCCGGCCGGGCTGCGGGCGGTACTGACGAGCCTCTACGCCGCCGACCTCCCGGTGCCGGAGCAGAAGCTGCGGACTGCGGTGTGGGAGACACTGTCCGGGTTTTTCGTCCTCGACGATCTTCCCGAGGACCGTCTTCGCCTCCTGCGTCAGAGCAACGACCGCGACGTGGACCGCCTCCTCGCTGCGCTCAGGGGCCTCGGGGCCGCCCAGCAGACTGGCAAGTCCGTCACTCTCACCTCGGCCGGCCGTCAAGCCATGGCCCGGCTCCGCGGGGAGCTACGCGCTGGTGACCCGGTCTACGAACTCCGCGTCCAGCTCTCCGACGTGAATCGGCCTTCGGTCTGGCGTCTCGTCCAGGTACCGGCAGGCATCCGCCTCGACAGGCTGCACCAGGTCATCCAGGCCGCCATGGGCTGGCAGAACTGTCACCTGCACGCGTTCAGCGCGAACGGCGTCCAGTACGGACGCCGCTCCGGTGAACTGGACTTCGCGGACGAGACCACCGCTGTCCTGGACATCCTGGTCAAGGAAGGTGGACACCTCGATTACGACTACGACTTCGGCGACTCGTGGGAGCACCGCATCACCGTCGAACGCCGGATGACAGCCGAGGCCGACCACCACTATCCCGCCTGCGTGGACGGCGCCGGAGCCTGCCCACCTGAGGACTGCGGAGGCCCGGGCGGGTACGAGGACCTCAAGCGAACCCTCCTGGACTCCACCGACCCGGAGCACGAGGGCCTGCTTCGCTGGCTCGGTCTCAAGACAGCAGCCGACTTCGACCCGGCCCACTTCGACCTGCACGAGATCAACCAGCAACTGCGCACCCTCGACTGCCGAGCACAGTCTGATCCCGAGACTCCGGGTGACGCCAACGCTGACGCCAACCGCCGTGCACGATGACGTCCGAAGCCGCACTTCTGCGGACGGCGGAAGCGCTCAAATCAGGACACTCCAACGCCCCGGCTTGGCCTGAAAAGCGGAAGGTCGCCGGTTCGACCCCGGCCCTGGCCACAACCGCCTGAAAAGGCGAAACGGCCCCGGAGAGATCACTCTCCGGGGCCGTTTTCATGTCCCGTACGCCAACCGGTACGCCAACGGCTCCGAACCGCGGCGCACCTGGGCAGCCCGGTCGACTCGCCCGGAGATCGAGCCGGTGTGACGCTGCACCTGAACCTCCAGCGGTGTGCCGGGAACGGGGCGGGTGCAGATGTTGCCGCGGCCGTCCGTGACCTCCTCCGTCTCCCAGCCGTTCCTCGACGTGACGCCCGTTCGGGCCCGGGTTTCCCGCTCCTGGGCCTCCCGTGATGTCGAACGTCTCGGAGTCGTACGCGTTCTTCCGGATGTTGTCCTCCGTTGCCAGTGCCCAGAGGACCCCGCGCCGCTGGGAGTCGGCGCTCCGGTGGGCGCGAGGGAACCCCACCTCGCGGCTGGTTGCGCCTCGGCCAGAGGTCGAGTCCGCTGTCGAGCGCGAGATTCACGGACGTGACCCCGGCATGAGCCGAGGCGGCAAATGCGGTGATCTTGCGGAGCCTCGGTGTGCTGCCTGTGCGAACCAGTAAGCTCTGAAGGTTCTGGTACGGGAGTTCTCGGCGCGGCCTGCGCGCCACTGGCTGCGATGGGAAGCGAAGTCCTGTGGGCACGACCACGACGGTGCACGACGTCCTCAAGATGATCCGCGAGACCTCCGACGGCAACCGCGACCGCGGCACCCGATTCGAGGAGCTCATGGTCGAGTACCTGAGCACGGACCCTCAGTGGAACGAGCAGTTCACCCAGGTGTGGATGTGGTCGGACTGGCCGGGGGCGGCGGACGACAAGCGTGACGTGGGCATCGACCTGGTGGCCCAGGATCGTGAGACCGGCGGGTACTGCGCCATCCAGTGCAAGTTCTACGAGCCGGACCACACGGTCCAGAAGGCCGACATCGACTCGTTCTTCACCGCCTCCGGCAAGGGCGGCTTCACTCGTCGAATGATCATTTCCACCACGGACAAGTGGGGCCCGCATGCCGAGGAGGCCCTGGGCGACCAGCAGATTCCCGTGACCCGGATAGGGCTGGCCGACATCGCGGCCAGCCCGGTCGAGTGGCACCTGCCGGCGGTCTCCGGGGAACGGGTTACGACGAGCCTTCGCCGCAAGAAGACCCCGCGCCCGCACCAGCGGGAGGCCATCGACGCGGTCTTCGAGGGCTTCGCGTCGCACGAGCGCGGCAAGCTGATCATGGCCTGCGGCACCGGGAAGACCTTCACCGGTCTGAAGACCGTGGAGCGGCTGGCCGCGGAGCGCGCCGGGCGGGGTGAGGGCGAACACACCACCGTCCTCTTCCTGGTGCCGTCCATCGCCCTGCTGTCACAGACCCTGCGGGAGTGGAGCGCCGAGACCGAGACGCCGATGAGGGCCTTTGCCGTCTGTTCCGACGTGAAGGTCGGCAAGCAGCAGGCCGCTGCGAAACAGAATCAGGGCCTCCACGGTGACAACCAGGACATGGCACCGCATGACCTGGCCCTGCCCGCGACCACCGACGCCCCCACGCTCATCAAGCAGATGGCCGGCGCGAAGGGTGAGGCCCGTCTCACCGTCGTCTTCTCCACGTACCAGTCGATCCCCACGATCAACCAGGCGCAGAACGCCGGCCTGCCCCGCTTCGACCTGGTGCTGTGCGATGAGGCCCACCGCACGACGGGCGTGCAGCTGGCGGGCGCCAACGAGTCGAACTTCGTCAAGGTCCACGACGCCGAGTACATCCGTGCCGATCGCCGCCTCTACATGACGGCCACGCCGCGCATCTACAACGAAGACACCAAGGCCGACGCCAAGAACGCGGATGCCGTCCTGACTTCGATGGACGATGAGTCGAAGTTCGGCCCGGAGTTCCATCGCCTTGGATTCGGGCAGGCCGTGCAGCAGGGCTTGCTCACGGATTACAAGGTCCTCATCCTCGCCGTGGACGAGACCATGGTCGCCAGGACCATCCAGGACGGTCTCGCCGGAGGCTCCTCCGAGCTGGGTATCGACGACGCCGCCAAGATCATCGGCTGCTGGAACGCGTTGGCCAAGCGTGCCGGGACTTTCGCAGACGGTACAGGCTTCACCGAGGGTGAGTCGCCGATGAAGCGAGCCGTGGCCTTCGCCCGCTCCATCGCGGACTCGAAGACGATCAAGGACCGCTTCAACGAGGTCGTCGAGGCGTACGACGGCGCCGACGACGAGGTGCTGAGCTGCGAGGTCGACCATGTCGACGGCACCTTCAACACCCTCAAGCGCAACCAGAAGCTGGACTGGCTCAAGCAGGACCCGGGCCCCAACAATGCCCGCATCCTGTCCAACGCCCGCTGCCTCTCCGAGGGCGTGGACGTCCCCAGCCTGGACGCCGTGCTGTTCCTGCACCCCCGCAACTCGGTGGTGGACGTGGTGCAGTCCGTTGGTCGCGTGATGCGCCGGGCAGAGGGCAAGAACTACGGGTACATCATCCTGCCGGTGGCCGTCCCGGCAGGCACCTCGCCGGAGAAGGCCCTCTCCGGCAACGACCGCTTCAAGGTGGTCTGGCAGGTGCTGCAGGCCCTGCGCGCCCACGACGACCGCTTCAACGCGATGGTCAACAAGATCGACCTGAACAAGACGAAGCCGGACAACAAGATCGGCATCGGCTGGATCGGCCCGGAGGACGAGTCGATCGGCGGCCAGGACGGTGACGGCACCACGGATGTGAAGGGCAAGGAGGCCCGGAGCGCCCAGCACCTCCAGGACGCCCTGTTCTCCGTCAGCGACTGGCGCGAGGCCATCTACGCACGCATCGTGGAGAAGGTCGGCGAGCGCCGGTATCTGGAGCAGTGGGCCAAGGACGTCGCCGAGATCGCGGCGCGACACATCACCCGGATCAGGGTCGCGCTGGAACTGCCTGAGAAGCGGGCCGCCTTCGAGGAGTTCCTCGGTGAACTCCAGCAGAACATAAACCCTGGCGTCACCGAGTCCGCCGCCATCGACATGCTCTCCCAGCACATGGTGACCAAGCCGGTCTTCGACGCCCTGTTCAAAGACTACGGCTTCGCCGAAAACAACCCGGTCTCCAAGGCCATGCAGCGGATCCTCGACATCCTCGACGACCAGGGCATGGACGCCGAGGCCAAGGCGCTGGAAGGCTTCTACGAGTCGGTGAAGCTGCGGGTTGCGGACATCGACAACCACGAGGGCCGCCAGCACGTCATCGTCGAGCTGTACGAAAAGTTCTTCAAGACCGCCCTTCCGATGGCCGCTGATGCGCTCGGCATCGTCTACACGCCGGTCGAGGTCGTCGACTTCATCCTGCGCTCGACCGAAGAAGCCCTCGCCAAGCACTTCGGCACGTCCCTGTCGAATGAGGGCGTGCAGATCGTCGACCCGTTCGCCGGCACCGGGACTTTCCCGGTTCGGCTCCTCCAGTCCGGGCTGATCAAGCCGGAAGACCTGCTGCGCAAGTACACCAGCGAGCTCCACGCCAACGAGATCGTGCTTCTCGCGTACTACATCGCGGCCGTCAACATCGAGGCGGCGTTCCACGACGTCACCGGGGGCGACTACCGACCGTTCGATGGCATCGTCCTCACGGACACCTTCCAGCTCGCCGAGGGAACGGCGAAGTTGGACGGGATGGACGTACTCTCGGGAAACAGCGAGCGGGCGAAGAAGCAGCAGAAGCAGCACATCACGGTTGTCGTGGGCAACCCGCCGTACTCGGTGGGGCAGGACAGCATGAACGACAACAACCAGAACCTGAAGTACGAGGTACTGGACGAGCGGATCGCCGAGACCTACGCCGCTCGGTCAGCGGCCGGAAACAAGAGCAGGCTCTACGACTCGTATATTCGAGCCATTCGCTGGGCCTCTGACCGCATCGAGGACGAGGGCGTGGTCGCCTACGTGTCCAACGGCGGCTACATCGACAGCAATGTGGCGGACGGTCTCCGCAAGTCCCTGACGGCCGAGTTCGACGCGATCTACTGCTACAACCTGCGAGGCAACGCGCGTACTGCCGGTGAGCAGCGCCAGAAGGAAGCGGGCAACGTCTTTCTCTCGGGCAGTCGGAACACCGTCGCCGTCCTGATCCTGGTCAAGGGGGGCAGGGATCTCGACAGGACCGCCGAATGCTCCTTGTACTACCGGGACATCGGTGACTATCTCGGCCGGGACGAGAAGCTTCGCATCATCGGCTCGCAGAGCCTCGACACCGTCCCGTGGGAGCGAATCGTCCCGAACGCCGAAGGGGACTGGATCAACCAGCGCGACGATCGGTATGCGACCTTCCAGGCGATCGGAGACAAGGACAGGATTCTGCGAGACAAGGCAGTGTTCGCCATCTACTCGAATGGCCTCGACTCGTCCCGCGACTCCTGGGTCTACAACTTCTCCGAGGGGGAGGTGTACCGGAACATGGAGTCAATGATCGAGTTCTACAACTCGCAGGTCGACGGATTTGCGACCGCCTGCCAGGGAAACGGCGTTGCGGACCCCTCCGCCAAAAGCGTCGAGCAGTGGATCGACACCGACCCGACGAAGATCAGCTGGAATCGAGCGGACAAGACTCGGCTGCTCAAGGGGGACAAGTACGCGTTCGACAAGGAGCGCGTGGTGACGTCGACCTACCGCCCCTTCGCCAAGCAGAAGTTGTACTTCGATCCGCAGCTCAACAACACGACGTATCAACTGCCGAAGATCTTCCCGACAGCAGCGCAGGAGAACGAGGGATTCTATTGCGTCGGAAACGGTTCCGCCGTGCCGTTTTCGGTTCTCATGCTCAACAGCATCCCGAACTACCACGTCACTGGCGCCGGTAGCGGCGGGACATTCTTCCCGCGCTACACCTACAGCGAACTCGGCCAGCGCGACGACCTCTTCGCGCACCTCAACGAGGGTGCGGGCTACGAGCGCGTCGAGAACATCACCGACACGGCCTTGCGCGACTACCGGAAGACCTATGGCGACACCGGGATCAGCAAGGGCGACATCTTCTACTACACCTATGGCCTGCTCCACTCACCGAAGTACCGCGAGCAGTTTGCTGCCGACCTCAAGAAGTCGCTTCCCCGCATTCCGAAGGTGAGCGACTTCCGAGGTTTCGCCGAGGCCGGCCGCAAGCTTGCGGAGCTGCACCTCGGCTACGAGAAGGCGAAGCCGTACGCGGGTATCGTGGAGACGGTTTCGGGGCCTTCGGACACCGATCCGCGTGAGCTGTACCGGGTCGAGAAGATGAAGATCCCGAAGGTGAAGGGCGAGTCCGACCGGTCGACGATCGTCTACAACAGGCGCGTGACCCTCATCAACGTCCCGGTGGAGGCTTACCGCTACCAGCTCGGTTCGCGTTCGGCAGTCGAGTGGATCATCGACCGCTACCAGCTCAAGGCCGACAAGGCCAGCGGCATCATCAACGACCCCAACGACTGGTCCGACGACCCCCGCTACATCATCGATCTGCTCAGGCGCATCGTCACGGTCAGCATGGAGACGATGAAGATCGTCGACGCCCTCCCGCCACTCGACGTCGTGGAGTAGCGGCGTAACAATGCCGACGCTCAACCCTCCTGGGCGGCATTCCGGCGTTGGCGAGCGCTCACGGTGGCGTTCCCGCCAGCAGCCTTCCACGGACGGCAGAAGCGCTCGAACCGGGGCATCTCGGAGCCCTGGTCCGGCCTGAAAACTGAAAAGCGGAAGGTCGCCGGTTCGACCCCGGCGCCGGCCACAACCGGGAGGCACCCGTAGCGAATTCGCTACGGGGGCTTCGCTCCTTTGCTCCCGTGGCCCCGTCAGACGAGCCGGGCGGCGAGCCAGTCGGCGGTGGCGGGGAGCCAGTCGGGGAGGGCGGTGCCGAGGAGGTGGTTCCCGTGGGGGACGAGGAGCAGCTCGGCGTTCGGGGCCTCCGAGGCGAGGGCGGTGGCGTTGGTGACGCCCGGGATGCGGTCCTCGCCGCCCTCGACCACCAGGAGCGGGAGGGTGATCACCGGGGCGAGGGCGGTCAGGTCGACCCGGGCCGCGAAGGCGCGGGCCGCCTCGGGGCCGCCGCAGCGCTGGGCGAGGGTCTCGGTGACGAACGGCACCAGGTGCTCCCAGTCCAGCCGGTACGGGCCGCTGACCGTCACCGCGGCGCGCAGCCGCGGCTCACGGGCGGCGGCCGCCGCGGCGTAGTAGCCGCCCAGGCTGAGGCCGATCACGGCGGCGCGGGCGGGGTCCAGGCCGTCGTGGTGGGCGATCGCGTCCAGGGCGCGGCCGACCACCCGCTGGTAGTCCGGCTCCGGCGCGCTGGTGGCGGCCAGGACGCCCTGGCCGGGCCCGTCGATCGCGAGCACCGCGACACCCCGGGCCAGCAGGGCCTCGGCGACCGCCTGGAACTCCTCCTTGCCGGAGTCCATGCCCGGCACGACCACCACCACCGGGGCCTCCCCCGCCGGGGCGGCCTCCCCCGCCAGGGCCGGGCGGCGCAGCCAGCCCGCGAAGCCCTCGCCCTCCACCCGCTCCGCGGTCGGCTCCAGCAGTTCCAGCGCCCGCCGCATCGCCGCGTCGGCCTCGGCGGCGAGCCGGGCGGCGGCGGCCCGGTCGGGGTGCGGCAGCAGCCCCGCGACGTGGAACCAGCGGGCGGCGTCGCGGTAGGCGGTGCCGGCGGTGACGGTACGGCCCTCGGCGGCGGCGTGATCGGCCAGGGAGGCGTACCGGCGCCCGGCGGCGGCGAAGGCGGCCGGCCAGTCGTGGAGGGAGGTCAGCGGGGCGGTCACCCGGTCGTATTCGAACAGGTCGAGGCCGGCGCCGTGGGCGCGGGGGCGGTTCGCCTCGACGAAGGCGGGCAGCTGGTCGGCGTCGTCGACGAAGGACATGGGGGGAGTTCCTTTCCGGAGGGAAGGGGGTTCAGGCGACGGTCAGTACGGCCTTGCCGCGGATCCGGCGCTCGCGCAGGTCGGTGAGCACGGTGGCGGTCTGCTCCCAGGGCGCGATCCGGCCGAGCTCCGGGGTCAGCCGGCCCTGCTCCGCCAGACGCACCAGGGTGGCCAGGTCCTCGCCGTCGGGCACGTCGGAGTCGGCGTAGTGGAAGTGCCGCAGGGTGGCCGCCTCGGGGCCCTTGAAGAAGTCGAAGAAGTCGAGCGTGGCGGGCGTCCGGGAGGCCTGGCCGAACCAGATCAGGGTGCCGCGCCGGGCCAGCCGGGCCAGCGCGAGCGGCAGCGCGGCGCCGCCGGTGGACTCCAGCACCAGGTCGTACGGGCCGCGCGCCGCACCGAGCTCGTGCAACACCTCGGCCGCCCCCAGCTCGGCCAGCCGCCGACCGCGTTCCGGGGAGGCGGTGACGACGGTCAGCTCGGCCCCGGCCGCGGCGGCCAGCTCGGTGAAGTAGTGTCCGACCCCGCCGGAGGCCCCGGTCAGCAGCACCCGCCGCCCGGCCAGCGCCCCGGCGGCCCGCAGCAGCCGCAGCGCGGTGAGGCCGGCCAGCGGCAGCGCGGCGGCCCGGACGGCGTCCAGGCTGTCGGGCAGCTCGGCGAGCGAGGAGGTCGGCACGCACACGTACTCGGCCCACCCCCCTGCCGGCGGATGGCCGACCACCCGTCGGCACACCCCGGGCCCCGACCCGTCGGCGGCGGCCTGGACGACCAGCCCGGCGACGTCCTTCCCCGGCCGCCACCCGGGCCTGGGCGCCTCCAGCTGGAAGGTCTCCCCCCGGTTCACCGAGAAGGCCTCCACCTTCACCAGCGCCTCCCCGGGCCCCGGCCGCGGCTGCTCCACCTCCGCGAACCGCACCGCCCCGCCCGCCGCCACCAGCGCCTTCATCCCCGCACTCCCTCCGCTCGATCGGACCCCCAGCTCACCGCGCCCGCCACCGGCCGGTCCAACAACCGGCGGCGGGCGACGACAACCGACGGTTGTCAGGCAAGGAGCAAGGGGGTGCGACGCGCGGCCGAAGGCCGCCGAACACCGCTAACGCGCCACCCACGGCGCTTCCCACTCGGCACCCGCCCCCGGCGGGCGCCCCCGGCCCACCGCCTAAGGTGCCCGGGTGGATCTGGATCTGGCGCAGGTGCGGGCGTTCGTGGTCGCCGCCGAGGAGTTGCACTTCGGGCGGGCGGCCGGGCGGTTGGGGATCAGTCAGCAGGGGCTGTCGAAGCGGGTGGCCCGGTTGGAGGCGGCGCTCGGGGTGCGGTTGTTGGAGCGGGACGCCCGGGGGGTGGGGCTGACCGGGGCGGGGCGGCGGTTCCTGGAGCCCGCGCGGCGGGTGCTGGCGCAGGGGGAGCGGGCGGTGGCGTCCGTGCGGGGAGCCGGGCGGCCGCTGCGGGTGGATGTGTGGGGGCACCTGTACGCGCCGATGCGGACGCTGGCGCGGGCGGTGGACGCGGCGCCGGGGCTGGAGGTGGAGCCGGTGCCGGGGCGGGATCTGCCGTCGGTGGCGGCGGCTTTGCTGCGCGGGGAGTCGGACGCCGGGTTCGGCCGGGTGCACGCCCTGCCGGACGGCGCCGACGCCGGGCTGACGCACCGACTGGTCCGCCTGGAACCGGTGGACGCCCTGCTGTCCGCCGACCATCCGCTGGCCGGCCGCGACACCCTGAGCCCGGCGGAGCTGCGGGGCAGTGTGCTGCGCTATCCGGCGGCGGTGGACCGGCTGGACTTCCTGACCCGCTTCGCCGCCCGTTTCGGCATCACCGACCGGGTCGGCTCGACCAATCTGGGTCTGGAGCACTTCGTCGACCAGGTCCGGGCCGATCCGACCTGTTTCTCGCTCGTCCCCGCCGACGGCCCGCTCCCCGACCGCCCGGGCGTCCGTACCGTCCCGCTGGCCGGTCCGACCCCGCTCTACGCCTGGTCGCTGCTCTGGCGGGCCGACGCGGGCACCGACCCGCACCCCCGGCTGGAGCAGCTGCTGGAGGCGTTCACGACGGAGGCGGCCCGCAGCCGGTGGCTGGAGTACGACCCGGCCCGCGACTGGCTCCCGGACGCCGACGAGGCCGCGCTCACCCCGCCAGGGCCTGGTACGCGAGCACCTCGAAGTCCCGCGCCACCGCCGGTGGGGCGGGGTTCTCGAACATCCGCTGGGTGAGCAGGACGCCGGTCAGCCGTTCGGCCGGGTCGTTGAACCACACCGTGCCGAGCCCGCCGTCCCAGCCGTAGCGGCCGGGGGCGGCGAGGCCGGTGCGGCTGGTGGCGACGGAGACGCCGAAGCCCCAGCCGGTGAGCTCGTCGCGCCCCAACAGCGGCGCCGAGTCGGCGAGTTGGACTGCACTGAGGTGGTTGGTGGTCATCAGCTCGACGGCCGGCCGGGAGAGGATCCGGACGCCTCCGGCGCCCTCGCCGCCGGCCAGCAGCATGCGGGCGAAGGCGAGGTAGTCGTCCAGCGTCGAGACCAGGTCGCCGCCGCCGTCGTCGAGGCGCGCCTGCCGGGCCCACGCGCTGTCGGCCGGGTCGTCGTACGGGACGAGCCGGCCGCTCGCCCGGTCGCGCACGTACTCGACCGGGAGCCGGTGCAGCTGGTCGGCGGGGACGGTGAAGCCGGTGTCCCGCATGCCGAGGGGGTCGAGGACGCGCTCGCGCAGCACCTCGCCGAGCGGCTTGCCGCAGGCGCGGGCGAGCAGGATGCCGAGGACGGTCGAGCCGGTGTGGTAGCGCCAGCCCGCCCCGGGCTGGTGCAGCAGCGGCAACTCGCCGAGGCGGCGCAGGAATTCGTCGGGCTCGGGGTAGTCCGTCCGGGGCGGCCGGACGTCGACGCCGCGTTCGGCCGTCGCCCGGGCGATCGGCGCGGACGGCGGGAGCATCGCGAAGCCGTAGCCGAGCCCGAAGGTGAGCAGGTCGCGCAGGGTGATCGGCCGCAGGGCGGGCTCGGTGTCGTCGAGCTCGCCGTCCGGCCGGCGCAGCACCCGGCGGTCGGCCAGCTCGGGCAGCAGGTCGTCGACCGGGTCGTCCAGCCGCAGCCGGCACTCCTCGACCAGGGTGAGGGCGGCCACCGCGGTGACCGGTTTGGTCATCGAGGCGATCCGGAAGAGGGTGTCCCGCCGCATCGGGGCGCTGCCGACCGTGTCCAGGCTGCCGAGCACCTCGACGTGGAGGTCGGCGTCGCGGGCCACGGCGGCCACCAGGCCGGGCACCTGGCCCTGTTCGACGTGCCGGGACAGGACCCCGCGCAGCCGGCCCAGCCGGTCCTCGGACAACCCCGTCGGACCGCTCATCGGCCACCGCCCCATCCGTCGTCGACGCCATGCCACCCACCGGCGTCCACTGTGGCGCACGACACCGACAATCGGGGGGAGGGAAGCGGCGGTGGCGCGGCGGCAGAGCGGCGAACACGGCGAGCAGCCCGGCCCGGTCGTCCGGGCCGGGCCCGATCGGCGCGGGCCGTTCGGGAGGGCGTCGACCAGGTGCCCGGTCGGTCCGCGCCGGAACCGCCGGGCGTGCTCGTTGACCAGGATCCGGCGCACGTGGACGTTCGGGTCGTCCGCCGCGCGCACTCTGCCCCAGGCGACGCAGGCCCGCTCCAGCGCCTGCTGGACCAGGTCCTCGGCGCCGTACCGGTCCCCCGCGAGCAGATACGCCGTCCGCAGCAACCGCGACCACGCACCGCCGGTGAACGCCCGGAACTCCTCGTCCCGTGCGGTCTTCTGGGCTCCCATGAGCGCCTCCTCGACCCCCCCGGAGCCCGGAACCCCCGCCGACCGTTGCCCGCCGTTCGCGATTCCGCGCCGGCGGCTGTGACACTGGAGGGGCTCGAAAACCGAGGTGCGCTCCGCCGTGCCTCCTTGCGAACCTAGAGGGATGCCCGCAGTGAGTTCTCCCGCAGTCCAGTCCGCCCCCGCACCCGCCGAGGGTCCCGGAATCGGTGAGCTGGCCGCCCGCCTGCCCGAGCTGACCCTGCGCGACGAGGTGCGGCTCGGGCGTCGGCTGGAGGGGGCCCGTCGGGTCCGGAAGCCCGAGGCCCGACAGAAGATCGCCGCCGAGATCGCCGCCGACATCGACCGTGCCGAGCTGCTGGTCGAGCAGCGCCGGAACGCCGTCCCGGAGATCGGCTATCCCGCCGAGCTGCCGGTCAGCCAGAAGAAGGACGAGATCCTGGCGGCGATCCGGGACCACCAAGTGGTGATCGTCGCGGGTGAGACCGGTTCCGGCAAGACCACCCAGATCCCGAAGATCTGCCTGGAGCTGGGCCGCGGCGTGCGCGGACTGGTCGGCCACACCCAGCCGCGCCGGATCGCCGCCCGTACGGTGGCCGAGCGCGTCGCGGAGGAGCTGAACAGCCCGCTCGGCGAGGCGGTCGGCTGGAAGGTCCGGTTCACCGACCAGGTCGGCCAGGACACCCTGGTCAAGCTGATGACGGACGGCATCCTGCTGGCGGAGATCCAGACCGACCGCGATCTGCGCCAGTACGACACGCTGATCATCGACGAGGCCCACGAGCGCAGCCTCAACATCGACTTCCTGCTCGGCTACCTCAAGCAGCTGCTCCCGCGCCGTCCTGACCTCAAGGTCGTGATCACCTCCGCGACCATCGACCCGGAGCGCTTCGCCCGGCACTTCGGCGACGCCCCGATCGTCGAGGTCTCCGGCCGTACGTACCCCGTCGAGGTCCGGTACCGGCCCGTCCTGGAGGAGGACGAGGACGGCGACGAGGCCGACCGCGACCGGGACCAGGTCCAGGCGATCTGCGACGCCGCCCAGGAACTGCAGGACGAGGGCCCGGGCGACATCCTGGTCTTCCTCTCCGGCGAGCGCGAGATCCGCGACACCGCCGACGCCCTCACCAAGCTGAAGCTGAAGAACACCGAGATCCTGCCGCTGTACGCCCGGCTCAGCTCGGCCGAGCAGCACAAGGTCTTCCAGCGCTCGCGCAGCCGCCGGATCGTGCTGGCCACCAACGTGGCCGAGACCTCGCTGACCGTCCCCGGCATCAAGTACGTGATCGACCCGGGCACCGCCCGGATCTCCCGCTACAGCCACCGCACCAAGGTGCAGCGGCTGCCGATCGAGGCGATCAGCCAGGCCAGCGCCAACCAGCGCAAGGGCCGCTGCGGCCGCACCTCGGACGGCATCTGCATCCGGCTGTACTCGGAGGAGGACTTCCTCTCCCGCCCCGAGTTCACCGACGCCGAGATCCTGCGCACCAACCTGGCCTCGGTGATCCTGCAGATGACGGCGGCGGGTCTCGGCGACATCGCCGCCTTCCCCTTCCTGGACCCGCCGGACTCCCGCAACATCAAGGACGGCGTGCACCTGCTGCACGAGCTGGGCGCGCTGGACCCGGAGGAGAAGGACCCGCGCAAGCGCCTGACCCAGCTCGGCCGCAAGCTCGCCCAGCTGCCGGTGGACCCGCGGATGGCCCGCATGGTGCTGGAGGCGGACCGCAACGGCTGCGTGCGCGACGTCATGGTGATCGCCGCCGCGCTCTCCATCCAGGACCCGCGCGAGCGCCCCGCCGAGAAGCGCCAGGCCGCCGACGACCGGCACCGCCGGTTCAACTCGGAGACCTCGGACTTCCTCTCCTACCTGGCGATGTGGCGCTACGTCCGGGAGCAGCAGAAGGAGCTCTCCTCCTCGGCCTTCCGCCGGATGTGCAAGGCCGAGTTCCTCAACTACCTGCGGATACGGGAGTGGCAGGACGTCTACACCCAACTGCGCACCGTCGCGAAGCAGTTGGGTGTCACGATCGAGGAGCCCCACCCCGACGCGGAGCCGGACGCGGACCGGATCCACCAGTCGCTGCTGGCCGGCCTGCTCTCCCACATCGGCCTGTTCGACGTGGAGAAGCGCGAGTACGGCGGTGCGCGCGGCGCCCGCTTCGCGGTCTTCCCGGGCTCCGGCCTGTTCAAGAAGCCGCCGCGCTGGGTGATGTCGGCCGAGCTGGTGGAGACCTCCCGGCTGTGGGCGCGGATCAACGCCAAGATCGAGCCGGAGTGGGTCGAGCCGCTGGCCGGCCACCTGATCAAGCGCAGCTACAGCGAGCCGCACTGGGAGAAGAAGGCCGGCGCCGTCCTGGCGTACGAGAAGGTCACCCTCTACGGGATGCCGGTCGTCGCCCAGCGCAAGGTCAACTACGGGCGGATCGACCCGGAGCTCTGCCGGGAGCTGTTCATCCGCAACGCCCTGGTCGAGGGCGACTGGGAGACCCACCACAGGTTCTTCGCCGAGAACCGCAAGCTGCTCGGCGAGGTCGAGGAGCTGGAGAACCGGGCCCGCCGCCGGGACATCCTGGTGGACGACCAGACCCTGTTCGACTTCTACGACGCCCGGCTGCCCGACGACGTCGTCTCCACCCGGCACTTCGACTCCTGGTGGAAGAAGGCCCGGCACGAGCAGCCGGACCTGCTGAACTTCGAGAAGTCGATGCTGATCAACGACGCCGCGGACGGCGTCACCGAGGCCGACTACCCGGACTACTGGCAGCAGGGCAAGCTGCGCTTCAAGCTGACCTACCAGTTCGAGCCGGGCAG
Source organism: Kitasatospora sp. NPDC058190 (assembly GCF_042883685.1). Taxonomy (NCBI): domain Bacteria; kingdom Bacillati; phylum Actinomycetota; class Actinomycetes; order Kitasatosporales; family Streptomycetaceae; genus Kitasatospora; species Kitasatospora sp. NPDC058190. Next base: position 26,810 of record NZ_JBHVVI010000020.1, on the reverse strand, counting down.
CGACGCGGACGGCGTGACCGTCCACATCCCGCTGCCGGTGCTCAACCAGGTCACCGCGGAGGGCTTCGACTGGCAGATCCCCGGTCTGCGGGAGGAGCTGGTCACCGCGTACATCAAGTCGCTGCCGAAGGCGATCCGGCGCAACTTCGTCCCGGCACCGGACTTCGCCAAGGCGGCACTGCGCCAGGTGAAGGACCGCCAGGAGCCGTTGCTGCCGTCCCTGGAGCACATCCTGAAGCGGCTGACGGCGGTCACCGTGCCGCCGGAGGCCTGGGACGACGAGCGGGTGCCGGAGCACCTCAAGGTGACCTTCCGGGTGGTGGACGGCCGTCGCAAGCTCGCCGAGTCCAAGGACCTGGAGGAGCTGCGGCTGAAGCTCAAGCCGAAGCTCAAGGAGACGCTCTCCTCGGCGGCCTCCGGCCAGGGCATCGAGCAGGGCGGGCTGACCGCCTGGCCGGCCGGGCTGCCGGTGCTCCAGCGCACCTTCGAGCAGCGCTCCCGCGGCCACTCGCTGCGCGCCTACCCGGCGCTGGTGGACGAGGGCGCGTCGGTGGGCGTCAAGCTGTTCGACACCCCGCAGGCGCAGGCGCAGGCCATGTGGGAGGGCACCCGCCGGCTGCTGATGCTGACCGTCAACTCCCCGGCCAAGTCGATCCAGGGGCGGCTGGGCAACCAGGCGAAGCTGGCGCTCTCGCACAGCCCGCACGGGTCGATCACCGTGCTGTTCGAGGACGTGGTGTCGGCCGCGACCGACCGGCTGATGACCCTGGCCGGCGGCCCGGCCTGGGACGAGGCGGCCTTCGGCAAGCTGCACGACAAGGTGCGCGCGGACCTGTACGACCTGTCCGCGGACACCACGCTGAAGACGGCCACCGCGCTGATCGCCTTCCACAAGGCCTCGACCCGGCTGAAGTCGGTGAGCAGCCCGGTGCTGCTGAACGCGGTGAACGACATCCGGCTGCACCTGGCCTCGCTGGTGCACCCGGGCTTCGTGACGGCCACCGGCTGGCAGCGGCTGCCCGACCTCAAGCGCTACCTGCTGGCGGTGGACCGCCGGCTGGAGGCGCTGCCCAACCACCCCCAGCGGGACGCCCAGCAGCTGCTGAAGGTCCAGCAGGTACAGCAGGCGTACGGGGAACTGCTGGCGGCGGTACCGGCCGGGCGGCAGCCGTCCGAGGAGGTGCGGGCGATCCGCTGGATGATCGAGGAGTTGCGGGTCAGCTTCTTCGCCCAGTCGTTGGGCACGCCGAGTCCGGTCTCGGAGAAGCGGATCATGAAGGCGATGGACGCCGCGCGGGCCGCGCTCTGAGCTGCGGGTGGGCCTTCAGGAGCCAGTTCGACCTGGAGGCCCACCATGGGCTACGATCTGTCTTGTTCGCAGCGCGGCAAGCGAGTGAACGAGATCAGAAAACTCTGGTCCCGTGGAGCAGTTGGTTAGCTCGCCACCCTGTCAAGGTGGAGGTCGCGGGTTCAAGTCCCGTCGGGATCGCCGCAGTGCGAGAGGCCCGGAACCCGGCGGGTGCGGGCCTCTCGCTTTTTGTCGTCCCGCTCGCACCCCGGACCAGGTCCAGACCACAAGCGACTGACCGTGTGACCGTCGTCACCCGCCCCCTCCGGAGATCGACCCTGGAACGACCCCCCGAAGACACCACTAATTTAATATGTAAAATTGCACTGTTATTCACTGTAAATCCCCCCCGCCCCATGCGCATCAAATCGTTATGTGGAGTTCAACATTCCGACAGGCCGGAAGAGGGTCCGGAAGGGATCCGGAAGGCGCCCGGACGCCGACCCCCGGGCACGACAAAGGGGCCGCCAACCGGACCCGGCGGAGTCCGGTTGGCGGCCCCTTTAAAGAGCCTTTGGCCTATCAGGCCTCAGTGCGCTGAGCGGGAATCCCGGCCAGCAGAGCGCGCACCTCCGCCTCACGGTAACGGCGGTGACCACCGAGCGTGCGAATCGACGTCAGCTTGCCGGCCTTGGCCCAGCGGGTGACCGTCTTCGGGTCCACGCGGAACATGGTGGCAACCTCTGCCGGCGTCAGCAGCGGCTCAGCATCAGGGGTACGAGCGGTCATGAGCGGCCTCCTCGGGAGAACCGAACCAGGGCGGTTCTATCCTTCAAATTCTGCACCTTGGCCCGCGATGCCCGAAATGGCATAGACGGGCCGAGTCGGTTATAGGACGAACGGCTTGTCCTGGTGTCTACAACTACACCATCCGTCCAGCCCTATCGACCAAACCGCCAAAATTGACCCCTCACGGGCTCAAGGCCGACGGATGGCGATGGACCACCCCATAACGGACAGTCACACGGCAGTGACGTCCGGTTACGAGGGGACCAGACCCTTCGTTTCCCCGCAAAGCGCGCATCGACTCCAGAACCACCCAAAAGTGGGCACGCTTACGTGAAGTTGGGCTGGTTGTCCCATTTTTGCACATAGGGGTAAGTTCGCGTCAACGGTGAGTAGTGTCACGTTCGACAGCTATTGACCCGAACCAGGACCTTGGTCATCGGCGTCGCGGACCAAAGACCCCTCACAGTCATACACGGGCGGTCGGACGTCAGTTCGCGTACCGCAGCGCCTGCACCCGGCGCCACCGCACCGTCAGCTCCCCGTACACGCGCAAGGCCTCCGCGGTCTCCCCCGCCCGCAGCGCGCGCAGCCCCTCCTCCAGCTCCCCCGCCGAACGGTCCGCCAACAGCCGCTCCGGCCCCAGCAGATGCACCAGCCCCCCGTAGTCCAACTCCACCAGCGAGCGCGGGTGGAACTCCTCCAGCCACCGCCCGACCTGTTCCGCCCCCCGCACCAACTCCCCGTCCGGCACCCCCTCGCGCAGCGCCCGGAAGGCCCGCGCCACCCGCCGCCGCGCCTGGGCCATCGGCACCAGGTAGAACAGCGCCGCCGGCCGGCCCCGCTCCCCCTCCACCCCTTCCACGCCCACGCCGCCCGGCACGAAGCACCGGTCCTCGTCCCCGAACGGCAGGAACCAGCGCACCGGCACCTCCCACCGGCTGGTCAGGATCCACGGCCGGGCGTCCGGGTGCTCGGCCCGCCAGCGCTCCCGGTCCGCCTCGGCGGCAGCCCGGGCCACCGGCGGCACCGCGGTGTCCAGCAGGGCCACCGGAGCCCCCGCCAGCAGCTCCTCCAGGGCCTGCCAGCTGCGCAGCCTGGTCGCCCACGGGCAGACGTACAGTACGCCGTCCACCACCCGCAGGTACGCCCGCCCGCTCTCCCGCTCCGGCAGCGCCCTGGGCGTCCGGGCGGCCAGCTCCGCGAGCGCCGCCCGCTGCTCCTCCAGCACCGCCCCGGCCACCGGCTGCGCCGCCGCCACGGCGTCCGGTCCGTGCTCCGCCGCGTACGCCTGCCAATGCGCCCGCTCGGGCTCCGGGTACGCGGCCAGCGGCTCGTAGACCCGCAGGTGGGCGGCGTAGGGCGGCTGTACGGAAGTGCGTACGACGGTCACGTCCTGCATGGTCGCACGCGCCGCCCGGCCCCGGGAGGGCGCGCCCCGGAACCGTTCGCGCCCGCACCGCGCACCCTCCGCCATCTCACCCCTCGGACAACCGGCACAAGCTCGGACAAGAGGGCGGATCGAAGGCCCACGCGCGACTACTCTTCGCCCTAGGCGCCCGCACCACAGCAGCGGGCCTTCGATACTGGAGTCACCACAGTGACCGACGTACAGACCCCCGCCACGCACCCCGCACCCGGCGTGCTCAGCAGGATCTTCCGTACCGAGCAGGACGGCGCCCCCGGCGACGGCCACGAGCAGGTCGTCCTCTGCCACGACCGCAGCTCCGGACTCAAGGCGATCATCGCCATCCACTCCACCGCGCTGGGCCCGGCCCTCGGCGGCACCCGCTTCTTCCCGTACGCCTCCGAGGAGGCGGCCCTGGAGGACGCGCTGAACCTGTCCCGCGGGATGTCCTACAAGAACGCGCTCGCCGGGCTGGACCTCGGCGGCGGCAAGGCCGTCATCATCGGCGACCCGAACAAGGACAAGAACGAGGCGATGCTCCGGGCCTACGGCCGCTTCGTGGAGTCCCTGCGCGGCCGTTACATCACCGCCTGCGACGTGGGCACCTACGTGCAGGACATGGACGTCATCGCGCGCGAGACCGAGTTCGTGACCGGCCGCTCGCCCGAGCACGGCGGCGCCGGCGACTCGTCCATCCTGACCGCCTTCGGCGTCTTCCAGGGCATGCGGGCCTCCGCCCAGGCCCGCTGGGGCCAGCCGACCCTGCGCGGCAAGCGGGTCGGCGTCGCGGGCGTCGGCAAGGTCGGCCACTACCTGGTCGGCCACCTGGTCGCGGACGGCGCCACCGTCGTCGTCACCGACCCCTTCGAGGCCGCCGTCAACCGCGTGCGCGCCGCCCACCCGGAGGTGGAGGTGGTCGCCGACACCACCGCCCTGCTCCAGGCCAAGCTGGACGTCTACGCCCCCTGCGCCCTCGGCGGTGCGCTGACCGACGCCACGGTCGCCGCGCTCGGCGAGTTCGGCACCTCCGTCGTCTGCGGCGCGGCCAACAACCAGCTGGCCCACCCGGGCGTCGAGAAGGACCTGGCCGACCGCGGCATCCTGTACGCCCCCGACTACCTGGTGAACTCCGGCGGCGTGATCCAGGTCGCCGACGAGATCGACGGCTTCAACTTCGAGCGGGCCAAGAACAAGGCCACCAAGATCTTCGACACCACCCTGGAGATCTTCACCCGGGCCGCCTCCGACGGCATCCCGCCGGCGGTCGCCGCCGACCGCCTGGCCGAGAAGCGGATGCGCGAGATCAGCGCGCTGCGCACGGTCCTGCTGCCGCACGCCCGCCGCGCCTGATCGGACCCGGCGCGGTGATCGGATGCGCGGGGGGTTCCACCCGATGACCCCCCGCGCATCACGATGTGGAACCGGATTCTCACTTCTCCGCCCGAACGGGTGATCCGAGGTCCCCCTAGGGGGGATAATCATTCTTGGAACGACGGACCTCAGACACCTCCGGACAGCGCGCAAATCGCCGCAAAACCTCCCCTGACCTGGGAAGACCTGGTCTCGGGTGCAGTCGGTGCGCGCCACGTCACACCGACGACGTACCGTCCAGCGGCGGAAACAGGTACCGTTAATGCTCCAAGGGACGGTCCTCCCATTCGGGCAGGCCGGTCCTGATCATGAACACGTGTCAGACTCGGGGCCGTGAGCCCCATCGTTGAGGGGGTCGACCCATGGGGCGCGGCCGGGCCAAGGCCAAGCAGACGAAGGTCGCCCGCGAGCTGAAGTACAACAGCGGCGGGTTCGACGCTAACCGTCTGTCCAACGAGCTGGGCGTATCGCCGTCCACGCCTTCGATCGAGCCGGAGCCGATCGAGGAAGAGGACGACGACCCGTACGCGGAGTACGCCGCCCGCTACGCCGTCGACGACGAGGACGACAACGAGCCGGGCACCGGGCCGTCGCAGGCCTCCCGCCGCTCGTAATCCACAGCTTCACCGGACCGGTCCGGGCGCCCTGGGCGCCGGGCCGGTCTTCGGCGTTCCCGAACACCGTCCGTACCGTCCCCCGTCCGGGGAGGCAAGAGGGCCCCTCCGGCGCACCGGAGGGGCCCTCCCACGGTCGCGGGCGGATCAGCCCGCTCAGCCCGCCGTGAAGCCCTCGTAGGCGTTGTAGAGGGCCGCGCCGCCCTCGTGCTCGTCGGTGCGCTCGACGATGTCACCGAGCAGCCAGGCCTCGACGCCGCGGTCCTCCAGCAGCGACAGCACCACGTCCACCGAGTGCGGCGGGACGACGGCGACCATGCCGACGCCCATGTTGAGCGTCTTCTCGATCTCCAGGGTGGCCACCTTGCCGACCTCGGCGACGGTCCGGAAGACCGGCAGCGGGGTCCAGGTGCCGCGGTCCAGGCGGGCGTGCAGGCCGTCCGGGATGACCCGGGCCAGGTTGGCCGCCAGGCCGCCGCCGGTGACGTGCGAGAAGGCGTGCACCTCGGTGGCGCGGATCAGCGCCAGGCAGTCCAGCGAGTAGATCCGGGTCGGCTCCAGCAGCTCCTCGCCGAGGGTGCGGCCGAACTCCTCGACCTTGCGGTCCAGCTTCCAGCCGGCCTCGTTCAGCAGCACGTGGCGGACCAGCGAGTAGCCGTTGGAGTGCAGGCCGGAGGCGGCCATCGCGATCACCACGTCGCCGGCCCGGACGCGCTCGGCGCCCAGCAGCGCGTCGGCCTCGACCACGCCGGTGCCGGCGCCCGCGACGTCGTACTCGTCCGGGCCGAGCAGGCCCGGGTGCTCGGCGGTCTCGCCGCCCACCAGGGCGCAGCCTGCGAGCGCGCAGCCCTCGGCGATGCCCTTGACGATCGAGGCGACCCGCTCCGGGACGACCTTGCCGACGCAGATGTAGTCGGTCATGAACAGCGGCTCGGCGCCGCACACCACGATGTCGTCCACGACCATGCCGACCAGGTCGTGGCCGATGGTGTCGTGCTTGTCCATGGCGGCCGCGATGGCCACCTTGGTCCCCACGCCGTCGGTGGCCGAGGCCAGCAGCGGCCGCTCGTAGTTCTTGAAGGCGGAGACGTCGAAGAGGCCGGCGAAGCCGCCGAGACCGCCGACCACCTCGGGGCGGTTGGCCTTCTTCACCCACTGCTTCATGAGCTCGACGGCGCGGTCGCCCGCCTCGATGTCGACACCGGCGGCGGCGTAGGTGGCGCCGTTCTGGTTGGTGGTCACTGCGTGCGGCCCTTTCGGGTCTGGTGGGGGTGGTTCGTTGCAGCGGAGGGGCACGTCGTCCGCGGACGACGTCCCGACCGCGTCCCCGGGGCGGGAACAGCGGTGGGGCCCCGGTTCGCGGGACCCCACCGTGGAACGCTTACGGCCGGCGCAGCGCGTCGGCCGCGCCCGCCCCGCCGAGCAGCGACTGGACGCCGTCCAGGTCGCTGCCGCTGGTCGGCTTGCCGCGGACGGCGGGCGGCTGCTGGCCGCCCTTGATCTCGGCCTCCAGCAGGAGCTTGCCGAGCAGCGCCGGGTCCGGCAGCTCCATCGGGTACTCGCCGTCGAAGCAGGCCCGGCAGAGCTTGTCCTTGGGCTGCTTGGTGGCCTCGATCATGCCGTCGATCGAGATGTAGGCGAGCGAGTCGGCACCGAGCGTGCGGCCGATCTCCTCCACCGTCATCCCGTTGGCGATCAGCTCCGCGCGGGTGGCGAAGTCGATGCCGAAGAAGCAGGGCCACTTCACCGGCGGCGAGGAGATCCGGATGTGCACCTCGGCGGCGCCCGCCTCGCGCAGCATCCGCACCAGCGCGCGCTGGGTGTTGCCGCGCACGATCGAGTCGTCCACGACCACCAGGCGCTTGCCGGCGATGACCTCGCGCAGCGGGTTCAGCTTGAGCCGGATGCCGAGCTGACGGATGGTCTGGCTGGGCTGGATGAAGGTGCGGCCCACGTAGGCGTTCTTCACCAGGCCGGAGCCGTACGGGATGCCGCTGGCCTCGGCGTAGCCGATCGCGGCGGGGGTGCCGGACTCGGGGGTCGCTATCACCAGGTCGGCCTCGACGGGGGCCTCCTTCGCCAGGCGGCGGCCCATCTCCACGCGGGAGAGGTGCACGTTGCGGCCGGCGATGGAGGTGTCGGGGCGGGCCAGGTAGACGTACTCGAACACGCAGCCCTTGGGCTTCGCCTCGGCGAAGCGGGAGCTGCGCATGCCGTTCTCGTCGATGGCGATGAGCTCGCCGGGCTCGACCTCGCGGATGAAGGAGGCGCCGCAGATGTCCAGCGCCGCCGTCTCGGAGGCGACCACCCAGCCGCGCTCCAGCCGGCCGAGCACCAGCGGGCGGATGCCCTGCGGGTCGCGGGCGGCGTAGAGGGTGTGCTCGTCCATGAAGACGAGCGAGAAGGCGCCCTTGACCTCGGGCAGCACGACCTTGGCCGTCTCCTCGATGGAGAGGTCCGGGTGGCCGGCCAGCAGGGCGGTCACCAGGTCGGTGTCGTTGGTCGCGGCGGTCCGGCCGGAGCGGGAGACGTGCTCCTCGCCGGGCAGTTCGGCGACCATGGCCGCCAGTTCGGCGGTGTTCACCAGGTTTCCGTTGTGCCCGAGGGCCAGCGAACCGTGCACGGTCGCCCGGAAGGTCGGCTGGGCGTTCTCCCAGACCGAGGAACCGGTGGTCGAGTAGCGGGCGTGTCCGACGGCGATATGCCCGTGCAACGACCCCAGCGAGGCCTCGTCGAAGACCTGGGAGACGAGTCCCATGTCCTTGAAGACGAGAATCTGGGAGCCGTTGCTCACTGCGATGCCCGCGGATTCCTGACCGCGGTGCTGCAGGGCGTAAAGGCCGAAGAACGTGAGCTTGGCGACCTCCTCGCCGGGAGCCCAGACACCGAAGACGCCGCAAGCGTCCTGGGGGCCTTTCTCGCCGGGAAGAAGATCGTGGTTGAGTCTTCCGTCACCACGTGGCACGCCTTCGAGTCTAGGGCAGTTGGCGCAGGCTTCCGGAACCCGGGACTGGGGGTTTGTCCGGCGGTCTCGGAGTAACGCGCGTAGACAAAACCCCTTACCGGATGGGGATTTCGGGTGGGGGGAATTCCGGCGGGTGGCGGTTGGCCTTGTGGTTCGCGCCTGTTGGGGAGTTCGGCGCGCAGTTCCGTGCACGGAGCGGTGGTTGTCGGGGCGGGAGTGAACGTGAGCCTGCTCACCCGGGGTTCAGCCGGGGTTCACGCGGGGGCTCACTCGGTGGAGGCCATCGCGCGAGCCTGTGCTCGGGCCTGTGCGCGAGCCTGTGCGCGGGCCGCCACGCGCGCCTTCGCGTGAGCCGTCACGCGAGCCCTCACGCGGCCGGCAGCAGCAGCCCCCAGGAGCCCGGGTGCACCGTCCAGGTCCGGGCGCGGACCGGCCCGACCGGGTGGCCGTCCGCCTCGTAGCCGAAGCCGCGCCCGACCACCGAGACGCTCGCCGCCCGGACGCGCACGAGGGCGCCGGACGCGCGGACCACCACCTCCAGCACACCCGTGCCGCCCACCGTGCCGCCCACCACGCCGTCCCCGCCGCCCGGCAGGGACAGCTCGACCAGCCGGACCGGCCGGTGCACGTCCGCGAGCAGCCGGCCGTCCGCCTCGACCCGGACCCGGGGGCTGTGGTCGGCGGCCTCCGGGGCGAGCGCGTTCGCCTGCTCGGCCGCAGCCAATTTCGCCCATAGCGAACGCCAGCCACCCGCGCGGCCCACCAGGCGGCGGGTGGCGCCGCCCGTGATCCGCACCCCGCCAAGCGCCACCCCGCCACCGTCGTCCACCAGCAGGTCGAAGGTGCGCGGCGCGCCCGAGAGCACCGCCCGCGCGGCCCGCACCGGCTCCCCCGGAACCCCGAGCGCCCGGGCCGTCGCGAGCTCCTCCGCACGCCCAACCGGAACCATGCCCACCGGATCGGCGCCCAGCTCACGGTGGCGATGCAGGGCCTGCAGCACCCTCTGCAGGGCGAGATCGGAACCGATCACCACCGGTCGCCGCCGACCCCGGTGCGAAAGCACCCGGTCGAGTTCGGACGCGCTCTCCGGATAGACCACCTTGACGTCCGTACCCCCGCAGAGCACGTCCTTCGCGATCCGCACCGACTCGCCGTCGGTCCGCCGGGCCACCGGGTCGAGGAGCAGCAGAATCGGCTCGGGGCCGCTGGTTGCAGGCGTGGACAGGGACGACACGACCGGTCCTTCCTCAGGTAATCTCTCGGTGCAAGAGCCCCTTGCGCCATTGCGCCAGGGGCTTCGTCTATCTCGGGGCAGACAGCGGCCTACGCAGGATGCCCCAACCGGAAGGGGTGTACGCCTGTGCCGGCACTCGTGCTCGTTGGCGCTCAGTGGGGAGACGAGGGCAAGGGGAAGGCCACCGACCTCCTCGGCGGCTCCGTCGACTACGTCGTCCGCTACCAGGGCGGCAACAACGCCGGTCACACGGTGGTCATCGGCGACCAGAAGTACGCCCTGCACCTGCTCCCCTCCGGCATCCTCAGCCCGAACGTCACCCCGGTGATCGGCAACGGCGTCGTGATCGACCCGGCCGTGCTGCTCTCCGAGCTGGCCGGCCTGAACGAGCGCGGCATCGACACCTCCAAGCTGCTGGTCTCGGGCAACGCCCACCTGATCACGCCGTACCACCGCACCCTGGACAAGGTCACCGAGCGCTTCCTCGGCAAGCGCCGGATCGGCACCACCGGCCGCGGCATCGGCCCGACCTACGCGGACAAGATCAACCGCGTCGGCATCCGGGTCCAGGACCTGTTCGACGAGTCGATCCTGCGCCAGAAGATCGAGGCGGCGCTGCACGACAAGAACCAGATCCTGGTCAAGCTGTACAACCGCCGCACCATCCCGGCCGACCTGGTGGTCGAGGAGTACCTGGGCTACGCGGAGAAGATCAAGCCCTTCCTCGCCGACACCACCCTCGTCCTGGACGAGGCGCTCAAGGCGAACAAGGTCGTCCTGCTGGAGGGCGGCCAGGGCACCCTGCTCGACGTCGACCACGGCACGTACCCCTTCGTGACCTCGTCGAACCCGACCGCGGGCGGCGCCTGCACCGGCGCCGGCATCGGCCCCACCAAGATCGACCGGGTCATCGGCATCCTCAAGGCCTACACCACCCGCGTCGGCTCCGGCCCGTTCCCGACCGAGCTGTTCGACGAGGACGGCGAGGCGCTGCGCCGCATCGGCGGCGAGCGCGGTGTCACCACCGGCCGTGACCGCCGCTGCGGCTGGTTCGACGCCGTCATCGCGCGCTACGCGACCCGGGTCAACGGCCTCACCGACTTCTTCCTCACCAAGCTCGACGTGCTGACCGGCTGGGAGCAGATCCCGGTCTGCGTCGCGTACGAGATCGACGGCCGACGGGTCGAGGAACTCCCCTACAACCAGTCGGACTTCCACCACGCCAAGCCGATCTACGAGACGCTGCCGGGCTGGAACGAGGACATCAGCAAGGCGAAGACCTTCGCCGAGCTGCCGAAGAACGCCCAGGCGTACGTGAAGGCGCTGGAGGAGATGTCCGGCGCGCCGATCTCCGCCATCGGCGTCGGCCCGGGCCGGGACGAGACGATCGAGATCAACTCGTTCATCTGAGCCTGAGCGCTTCGAGGGCCCCGCGGGACGCACCGTCCTGCGGGGCCCTTCGCTTTGCCCAGCAAGTCCCATTTTGCACTAGTACATAACAACATTGCCTCTAGTGCAGAGTCGCGCTACGTTCTGATCATGACCGCGAAGCTGCCCACGCCCGTCACCCTCACCGGCCGCCACATCCGCCTGGAGCCGCTGGAGCGCCGCCACCTCGCCGACCTCTGGGCCACCGTCGGCTCCGAGCCCGAGGTCTGGCGCTGGACCATGAACCTCCCGCCCGCCACGGAGGAGGAGCTCGGCAGGATCCTCGACGCCCGCATCGCGGAGGCCGCCGCCGGGGAGTCGGTGCACTTCGCCGCCGTCGACCTCGCGAGCGGCACCGCCGTCGGCATCACCGGCTACCACGACTTCAGCGCCAAGGACGAGTTCGTGGAGATCGGCGGCACCCTCTACGCCCGCTCGGTCTGGCGCACGGCGGTCAACACCGAGGCCAAACTGCTGCTGCTCACCCACGCCTTCGAGGACCTGGGCATGGGCCGCGTCTTCTGGAAGACCGACGCCCTCAACGAACGCTCCCGCAACGCGATCCAGCGCCTCGGCGCCCAGTTCGAGGGCGTCTTCCGCCGCCACCGCCTCCGCCCCACCGGCACCTGGCGCGACAGCGCCTACTTCTCGATGCTCGTCGACGAGTGGCCGGCGGCCAAGTCCCGCCTGACGGAGCGCCTTTCGCGGGGGTGAGGGAAGGTCAGGCCACCGGGAGGGCGGTCAGGGTCTTCTTGAGCCAGACGAAGAGGAACGTGCCGTTGGCGGCCAGTTGGCAGCTCTCCAGGATCCGTTCGTCCGCCGTGCCCGGCTGGTAGGTCGGGTCGGTGAAGATCCACCGGAGGCGGCCGGTCGAGATGTCGATGGCGTAGACGCACGGTTTGCCCGCCTGCCCGGTGGCGGTCGACCCGGCGGCGTAGAGGGTGCTCTTGACCAGGACCATGTCGGCGTTCCAGTCGGGGTACCCGGGGGTCGCGCAGGTCCAACGGGGCTTTCCGGTGGCCGCGTCACAGGCGGTGATGCTCTGGGAGCCGTCGTTCAGGTACACCGTGCCGCCGGCCACCAGGAGCTTGCCGATCCGCCCGTGCTCGCTGTCGAGGCGCCACACCTGCTTGCCATCGGCCAGGTTGACCGCCTGGAGGTGGTAGCCGTCCACGGCGCAGTAGGCGCGCTGGTCGTCGGACCACATCGGCCACGAGGCCTTGCTCCCGGTCTCCACCCGCCACAGGCGCTTGCCGTCGACGGTGCTGCGGGCGACCACCGCGAACTTGTTGTCCAGGTGCAGCAGGGTGGTGCCGCTGACCAAGCCGAGGTGGTCCTGGAGCGCGGCATACGGGTCGCCCCCGACTTCCCGGTCCTCCTGGTACCAGAGCCGACTGGAGAGATCGTGTTTGAAGGCCACCAGTCCCGGGGTGTCGGTGGCGGCTCCCCCGCTGCCGGTCCTCACCATGGCGAAGACCGCCTGATCGGTCGCGGCGAGGAGGGTGTTGATCTCGACCGTCCTGCCCCCGCCGAGGTCGGTGGACGCGGCATAGGTCGCCGAACCGTCCTCCGGCGCGATCCGCTCAAGCTTGGCACTCGCCTCGTACAGGTCGCCCCCGCCCACCAGGTAACAGGCGCTCGAAGTGTGCTGCCAGGCCGTGACACCAAGGTTGGCGTCCACGCCGAAGGTGTCGTCGGCCCGGAGAACGACCCGGTCGTCCACTACCAGCGGCGGACGCAGTCCCGAGTACTTGCCCTCGGTGGCCAGGGTCCAGGCCGGCTTCGGCGCCGCCGGGAGGCTCGGGCCGACCGAGGAACTCCCGCCCGGGGAGCTGCCGCCCGGGGTGCCGCCGCCCGGCTTGTCCGGGCGGGTGAGGGCCCACGTCGTGCCGCCGACGGCGGCGGTGGCGGCGAGGGCACCGCCGGCCAGGAAGAAGCGGCGGCGGGACAAGGCGGCCGGGCGCGGGGTCGGGGTGGTCAGCTGGGTGGGGACGTACGTGGGCGGCTGGCCGTAGGGGACGTGCGGGACGGGCTGGGGCACCGGGGTGCGGAGCGGGGCCTCCAGATTCATCACGGCGGCCGCGTGGCGGGCCAGGGCGGCGGCGACCGGGGTGGGGAGCCACTCGGTGGCGGCGGCGCCGGTGGCGAGCCAGGCGCGCAGGTGGGCCGGGGGCGGGCGCAGGGCCGGGTCCTTGCGGAGGCAGTGCTCCAGGATGGCGCGCAGGGCGGGTGGGACGTCGGTGAGGTCGGGCTCCTCGTGCACCACCTTGTAGAGCTGGGCGGCGACGCCGGAGGCGCTGTCGAAGGGGCCGTGGCCGGTCGAGGCGAAGACCAGGACGGAGGCGAGCGAGAAGACGTCGCCGGGGGCGTCGGTGGGGCGGCCGGAGGCCTGTTCGGGGGACATGAAGCCGGGTGAGCCGACGACGGTGCCGGTCTGGGTCATGCTGTCGCCGTCCATCGCGCGGGCGATGCCGAAGTCGATCACCCGGGGGCCGTCGGCGGCGAGCAGCACGTTGGAGGGCTTGAGGTCGCGGTGGACCAGCCCGGCGCCGTGGATCGCCTCCAGGGCCTCGGCCAGCCGGGCGCCGAGCGCCCGGACCGAGGGTTCCGGCAGCGGCCCGTGCTCGTGGACGGCGTCGGTCAGCGAGGGGCCGAGTACGTAGGCGGTGGCGAGCCAGGGGGTGGGCCCGTCCGGGTCGGCGTCGGTGACGGGTGCGGTGTAGGCGCCGTCGACGGCCCGGGCGGCGGCCACCTCGCGACGGAAGCGGACCCGGAACTCGCGGTCCTGGGCCAGTTCGGGCCGGACCACCTTGACCGCCACGGTGCGTCCGCCGGCCGACCGGGCGAGGTAGACCTGCCCCATGCCGCCGGCCCCGAGCCGGGCGATCAACCGGTACGGGCCGATCGCCTCCGGGTCAGTGCTGTGCAGCGGCTCCATCTGATCCCCCGGCTACCCCGACGAACGCCCCTGTCGGCATCGTCGGTGATCGTATGACAGCGGAGGGCCCGCGGGAGCGGGGCGGGTCCCCGGGCCAGGGCCGGGAGCTATTTCCGCTCGCCGCGGGCGGAATGGCGGGGGGCGAACTCGCGTTTCGCGGCGCGGGGTAGCCGGGGTTGCATGTTGACCAGCCAGACCAGCCAGCCGACGAAAAGGACGGCGAGGAGGAGGGCGGACAATCCGGCGACCAGGAGGGCGTTCATCGGGTTGCGGAAATGCGGTGGGGAAGGGGGTGTGGAAGGCGGAGAGGCGAGGGAAGGGGCACGGCTGTCTCCGGTCGGTGATGCCGAACGCCCTTACCATGCATCTGGTGTGCAATGACGGCTGACTGGCAGGGCTGATAGGCGACTTGGCGACTGTTTAGGCGACAACAAGTCAGCGAGTGACACGGACGACCATAGAGTCAAGGTGCCAGAGTTGCTACCGAGGGGGTGGACGTTCACTCCATCGTGGGGTATCCCCCATTTCGCTAGCTAGGGCCGGGTCGCCACGGCACACTTCACCGGAAGCATCGACCGAAGCCGCGATCCGGAGAAGAGAGTCATGCCACCCCGCTTGTCGCCGACCGTGCGCCAGCAGCGCCTTGGGATCGAGCTGCGCAAGATGCGCGAACGCGTGGGCGTGACGCCCAAAAGCCTGGCCGCCACAATCGGCACCGACCTGCCCAAGATCTCCCAGATGGAGAACGGGAAGTCGGGCATCAGCGCCGAACGGCTGCGGATCTGGGCGCGCGCCTGCGGCTGCGCCGAAGGCGCGTACCTGGACGCCCTGCTCGCGATGACGCAGGACCGGCGGAAGTACTGGTGGGACGGCTTTCGGGGCCGGATGCCGAGCGGGATCGTCGACATCGCGGAGATGGAGCACCACGCGGCCTCGCTGTCCATCCTCAACAGCACCTTCGTTCCCGGTCTGCTGCAGACCCCGGCGTACGCGGCCGCCGTGTTCGAGCGGCTCCCCGCGCACGTCCGGCAGGAGGCCGAGGCCCGGATGGCATTCCGGATTCGGCGCCAGCGGATCTTCGTCGACCATCCGAAGCCGTACAGCGCGATCCTGCACGAGTCCGCGCTGCGGATGCAGTTCGGCGGTCCGGAAGTGCTGCGCGACCAGTTGCGGAGCCTGCTGGAGAATTCCGAACGGCCCGGGCTGGAAATCCGGGTGATCCCGTTCAGCGTCCCCACCTACACCGGGTGCGGGGAAAGCCTGTATCTCGCCCGCGGGCCGGTCCCGGAGCTGGACACCGTCCAGATCGACCTCTCCCACGGGCCGAAGTTCGTGCACACCGAAGCCGAATTGGCCTCCTACCGCCGGATCAAGGAGAAGACCGCGGCCATCGCGCTCGGGACGGCCGAGTCCCGGGACTTCATCCGGGCCTTACTGAAAGACTTCTCATGAACGTGTGGCTGAGCGTGTGGCGCAAGTCGTCGGCCAGCGGTGAGAGCACCGACTGCGTCGAGGTCAGAGCCACCGGCGGGCTGGTGGAGATCCGCGAGTCGGACTGGCCCGAGGCGGTCGTGCGGACGACACCGCGCAAGTGGGCGGCGTTCGTCCGCGGGGTGAAGGCCGGGGAGTTCGACCGGTACGCCGACTTCACCCGGCCGTGAGGCCGACGCCCGTACGCCGACGCCCGTACGCCGACGCCCGTACGCCGACGCCCGTACGCCGCGGCCCGTGCGCGGGGCCCGGCGGCGGTAGGCTTGGCAGCCCACAGTGGACCCTGCGCCTGGCACAGCACTCCGGGTGGGGTGCGCGTGCGGGAGAAATCGGAGCATCCGAGGATGGCTCGGCACCTGATCACCAGCGCCCTTCCGTACATCAACGGGATCAAGCACCTGGGCAACATGGTCGGGTCCATGCTCCCGGCGGACGTCTACTCCCGCTACCTGCGCCAGCGCGGCCACGAGGTGCTCTACATCTGCGCCACCGACGAGCACGGCACACCCGCCGAGCTGGCCGCCCAGGAGGCCGGGCTGCCGGTCGCCGAGTTCTGCGCCCGGGCGCACGACGCCCAGAAGGCCGTGTACGACGGCTTCGGGCTCTCCTTCGACCACTTCGGCCGCAGCTCCTCGCCGCAGAACCGGGAGATCACCCAGGAGATCGCCCGCGAGCTGCAGCGCAACGGCTTCATCGAGGAGCGCTCGATCCGCCAGGTGTACTCCAACGCAGACGGGCGCTTCCTGCCGGACCGCTACATCGTCGGCACCTGCCCGCACTGCGGCTACGACAAGGCGCGCGGCGACCAGTGCGAGAACTGCACCCGGGTGCTGGACCCGACCGACCTGCTGGAGCCGCGCTCGGCGATCAGCGGCAGCTCCGACCTGGAGGTCCGGGAGACCCGGCACCTGTTCCTGCTCCAGTCGAAGCTGACCGAGGAGGTCGAGCAGTGGATCGCCGCCAACGGCGACGACTGGCCGGTGCTGGCCTCCTCGATCGCCCGCAAGTGGCTGACCGAGGGCCTGCAGGACCGCTCGATCACCCGTGACCTGGAGTGGGGAGTCCCGGTGCCGGCCGACGTGTGGCCCGAACTGGCAGCCGAGGGCAAGGTGTTCTACGTCTGGTTCGACGCCCCGATCGAGTACATCGGCGCCACCAAGGAGTGGGCGGACGCGGCCCCGGCCGGACAGCTGCGGGACTGGAAGTCCTGGTGGTACGAGGCCGACGAGACCGTCCGCTACACCGAGTTCATGGCCAAGGACAACGTCCCGTTCCACACCGTGATGTTCCCTGCGACGATCCTCGGCTCGCGCCGCCCGTGGAAGAAGGTCGACTACGTCAAGGCCTTCAACTGGCTGACGTACTACGGCGGGAAGTTCTCCACCAGCCAGAAGCGCGGCATCTTCACCGACGTCGCGCTGGAACTGCTGCCGGCCGACTACTGGCGCTACTTCCTGATGGCGCACGCGCCCGAGTCGGACGACTCCAGCTTCACCTGGGACCTCTTCGCCTCGGTGGTCAACAAGGACCTCGCCGACACCCTCGGCAACTTCGTCAACCGGGTGCTCTCCTTCAGCCGCAAGCGCTTCGGCGACGACGTCCCCGGCGGGCACGCCCCGGGCGAGGCCGAGCAGCGCCTCGGCGAGCAGATCGCCGCCCTGCTGGCCGAGTACGAGGCCCAGCTGGACGCGCTCAACTTCCGCAAGGCGGCGCAGGGTCTGCGCGCGCTGTGGAGCGCGGGCAACGCCTACCTGGACGAGAAGGCGCCCTGGCTGCAGGTGAAGACCGACCCGCAGGCGGCGGCGCTGACCCTGCGGACGGCGATGAACCTGATCCACCTGTACGCGGTGGTCTCCGAGCCGTTCATCCCGACCGCGGCGGCGGCGATGCGCGGCGCCTTCGCCCTGCCCGAGGACTCGCCGGCCACCCGCAGCTGGGTCGACGCCCGGGAGGCGCAGGCGCTGGACCTGATCCCGGCGGGGACGGCGTTCACGGTGCCGCCGGTGCTGTTCGCCAAGATCACGGACGAGGACCTGGAGGCCTGGACGGCGCGCTTCGGCGGCGCCGAGGGCTAGTCGGGAGCCGGTCCGGCGCTGGTCCGGAGCCGGTCGAGGGTCGGTGCGACACGAAGGCAGGGACCCGGGGGCTTCCCCGGGCCCTGCGGTGCCGGTCCTCCCGGTGGGGCGCTTCCTGAGCTACCCGGCCGTCTCCTCCGCGACCCAGGCCAGGTAGCCGGGGCTGCCGGAGACCACCGGCACGGCGATCACCTCGGGCGTCCGGTACGAGTGCCGCCCGACGACGAACCCGGCCAGCCGGTCGGCGAGTTCGGCCCGGGTCTTGAGGTCGATCCGCCACTCCTCGGCGTCCTGCACCTCGCCCTCCCACCAGTACACCGACCGGACGGGGTACACCTGCGCGCAGGCCGCCAGGCGCTCCCGCACCACGGCGGCGGCCAGGGACCGGGCCTGCTCCTCGCTCTCGTGGGTGGTGGTCACCACGACGAAGCCCTGCTGGTTCGCTGTCATGCGCCGACGGTATCCGTCGCACCGGCGGCATCCGTCGCACCGGCGGTGCCCGGAGCCCCCGGCGGTGAGCCCGGAGCCCCGCCGCCGCGGCCTCGGAAGCGCGGCGACGGGGCGGCCCGGTGCCCGCGGGCCCGGCCTCAGGGCCGGCGCGCGGTGTGGACGGTCATGGCGGAGAGGTAGAAGGCGTCCGGGCGGTTGAGGATGCCGGTGGGCGCGTCCTCGGCGAGGAGGGCCTCCAGGGTGGCGCGGTCCTCCGGGGCGAGCGCCTCGGCGAGCTGGTCGTGGCGGCGGCCGAGCTGGGCGTACAGGTACTCGCGGACGGGCCGGGCGAGCGGCGCCGGGTGGTCGACCAGGAAGGTGCGGGTGCCGTTGGGGACGAGTCCGGCCCGCCGCAGCATGGCCGGCCAGTCCTCGATCTCCTCGGCGGCGTCGGGCAGTTCGGCGCGCATGGCGCTGAAGCCGTCCTCGTGGGCCGCGTCCAGCCGGGCCTGGAAGCCGGGCCGGCCGAGGCCGAAGTCCCGGGGCAGGAACCGCGGCGGCAGGCCGCTCTCGGCGACGGCGAGCAGCCCGCCCGGGCGCAGCCGCGCGCCCAGGGCGGCGAGCGCGGCCTGCTGGTCGCCCAGGTGGTGGATCGCGTTGCCGGACCAGATCAGGTCGGCCTCGCCGAGCTTGTCGAACTCGGCGGGCAGGTCGGCCTGTTGGGTGCCCAGTCGGCCGCCGGAGCGGGCCCGGGCGCGCTCCAGCAGGGCGGCCGACTGGTCGACGGCGACCACCTCGGCCGCCGGGAAGACCTCGGCGAGCAGCCCGGCGATCACCCCGGGACCGCTGCCGACGTCCAGAACCCTCCGTACCCCGCCCTCCCCGGACAGGCCGGACAGCCAGCGCGCGGCCTCGGTGACGGCCGCGGCGCGCAGGTCGGCCTCCTGCTCCAGGTGGGCCGCGAGGGCGTCCCAATCGAGGTCGGCGGCGGGAACGTGGCCGTGCTGGTGGCCGTGCTGGTGCTGGTGCTGGTGCGAGGACATGGCCTCTCCTCCCGGGTCGTGAGGTCGTGGGGTTGTCAGCGGGTCGACGAAAGCTTCCCGCTCAGGCGGGCACGGCGGCGCCGGACGCGCGGTAGCGGTCGACCGCCTGCCCGACCTCCTCCGCCGTGAGGTCGTGGTCCAGCGCGAAGGAGGCCGCCGCACCCGCCCCGGCGGCGGTGACCACCTGGGCGCGCGGGTCGGCGACGTTGCCGACCGCCCAGACGCCGGGCAGGCTGGTGCGCCCGGTCCGGTCGGTGGTGACCCAGCCGTTGTCGTCCCGTTCGCAGTCGAGACCGAAGAGCAGGGCGTCCCGGGGCACCGGCTGCGGAAAGACGAACACCGCCTCGCGCGGCACCACCCGTCCGTCGGCGAGTTCCACGCCGCGCAGCCGCCCGTCGTCGGCGACCAGCCGGACGATCCTGCCCTCGACCACCCGGACGCCCCGGGCGGCGAGCCGCTCGCGGTCGGCGTCGGTCAGTTCGAGGGTGTGCGCGAGCAGCACCACATCGGCTGACCACTGCCGCAGGACCAACGCCTGGTTGACCGCCCCCGGACCGGTGCCGAGCACGCCGAGCGGGCGGTCGCGGACCTCCCAGCCGTGGCAGTACGGGCAGTGCAGCACGTCGAGGCCCCAGCGCTCGGTCAGGCCCGGCAGCTCCGGCAGCCCGTCGCGCAGGCCGGTGGCGACGACCACCCGGCGCGCGTGCAGCACCGGCCCGCCCGCGAGGTGCACCACGAACCCGGCTTCTTCGGCCTCGATGTGCTCGACCCGTGCGTCGATCAGCTCCACCCCGTACCGGGCGACCTCCTCCCGCCCGACCGCCAGCAGTGCCGCCGGGGACATGCCGTCCCGGCTCAGGTAGCCGTGCATGTGGGCGGCGGGGGCGTTGCGCGGCTCGCCCGCGTCCACCACCACGACCCGCCGTCGGGCCCGGCCCAGCACCAGGGCGGCGTTCAGTCCCGCCGCTCCGGCGCCGACCACCACCACGTCGTGGCGCTCCGTCGTCCTCGTCTCGCTCATGGCGCTCACCTCCGTCGCCAGGCTGCGACCGACCATCCCGTGTCGG
The DNA here is from genome assembly GCF_042883685.1 of Kitasatospora sp. NPDC058190. Lineage (NCBI taxonomy): Bacteria > Bacillati > Actinomycetota > Actinomycetes > Kitasatosporales > Streptomycetaceae > Kitasatospora > Kitasatospora sp. NPDC058190. Next base: position 6,673 of record NZ_JBHVVI010000020.1, on the reverse strand, counting down.
CAAGCATTGTTGCCACCTCAGCAAACACCTCCCTCGCTCTCCGCCGCTCACGCCCCGGTCCGCCGCCAGTACGAGCGGGTGGCCACCGCCAGCGCCACCCCGTACCCGGCGAACGCGCACATCCCGACCCAGCCGATCTGCAACGCCTGCCCGGCCGTGGCGAACTCGCCCAGCCGGATCTCGGTCACCCCGGTCTCGCACAGCGCCAGGTAGCCGATCCCGGCCAGCCCGTACGGCACCAGCGTGGCCGCGCCGATCAGCGCCGGAGTGAGCGGCAGCCAGCGCGGGACGCGACGGCCGCGCAGCGGCAGGGTCCAACGCGGGAACACCTGCCCCCACGGCCGCACCAGCCCCCAGAGCAGGAACACCCCGATCGCCGCCAGCAGCACCGTGCCGTCCAGCCCCCGACGTTCCAGGGCGAGCCAGATCCCGGACGCGCCGTTGTGTACGGAGCTCGCGTACACCTCGTCGCCGCTGATCCCCGCGAAACTGCCGCCGAGTGCCCAGATCAGCTTCATCACGACGTACGGAACGAAGGCCAACGTCCCTGCCCAGGCAGCGAGTTGGACGACGGCCGGGGCCGAAGACGGGGCCGCGGGGGGAGCGGTCGCCCGGGCGACCGGCCGCCGGGCCCGGGCGGCCCCGGCCAGCAGCAGCGCCCCGGCCGCCGCCAGTGCCTTGTGCACCGCGGCCGGGACGCTGTCCACGGCCTGCCCGAACAGCAGCGTCACCACGTCCATCAGCAGGCTCCAGGCCGCCACCACGGCCAGCCCGCACAGCACCCACAACACCCCGGTCAGCCATCGCGCCGACCGCAGCCGTACCGCCGCGCACCCGGCCGCGACCGCCGCCAGGCCCACCCCGGCGACCACCCACCCCGGCCAGGCGCCGCCGAGCAGCGCGGTCCCGCTCAGCGCACAGCCCAACCCGAACCCGCCGTAGCCGGCTCCCCAACCGGCCACCGCCCAACCGCTCCTGACCCACCCGCGCTTCACCATGGCCCCAGGGTCACCCGCGCCGCCGCACCCCGGCCTCCGCCGGGACGACGATCCGGCTCCCCCGCCGGAGGGATCCCCGGACACCCCTTGCCTTGGAGCGCACTCCAACTCCTAGCCTCTGAGCCACCACCGCATCACCGACCCACCATCAGGGGGAGCACGACCATGCGCTACCGCGTTCTCGGCGGCACCGGCATCGAGGTGAGCGCCTACTGCCTCGGCACGATGATGTTCGGCGCGATCGGCAACCCGGACCACGACGACTGCGCCCGGATCATCAACGCCGCGCTCGACCGGGGCATCAACTTCGTCGACACCGCCGACATCTACTCGGCCGGCGAGTCCGAGGAGATCGTCGGCCGGACACTGGCCGCCCGCGGCGACCGCGACGACATCGTGCTCGCCACCAAGGCGCACTTCCCGATGGGCGAGGGCCGCAACCGGGGCGGCAACTCGCGGCGCTGGATCGTCCGCGAGGTCGAGGAGAGCCTGCGCCGGCTGCGCACCGACTGGATCGACCTATACCAGATCCACCGGCCGGACCACACCACGGACATCGAGGAGACCCTCTCCGTCCTCGGCGACCTGGTCCGGGCCGGCAAGATCCGCGCCTTCGGCTGCTCGACCTTCCCCGCCGAGCAGATCGTGGACGCCCACCACGTGGCCGAGCGCCGCGCCCTGCCGCGCTTCCGCACCGAGCAGCCGCCGTACTCACTGCTCGCCCGCGGGGTGGAGCGGGACGTGCTGCCGGTGGTGCAGCAGCTCGGGATGGGCGCCCTGACCTGGGGCCCGCTGGCCGGCGGCTTCCTCACCGGCCGCTACCGCAAGGGGCAGGAGATCGACCTCACCCGTGGCCGCGCCGCGATCAACCCGGGCCGCTTCGACCCGGCGCTGCCCGCCACCGCCGCCAAGCTGGACGCGGTGGAGGCCTTCACCGAGCTCGCCGGGGAGCTCGGCCGCACCCTGCCCGAGCTGGCCGTGGCCTTCCCGCTGGCGCACCCCGCGGTCACCTCGGTGATCCTCGGCCCGCGCACCATGGAGCAGCTCGACTCCGCCCTCAAGGGCGCCGACCTGGTCCTGGACGACGCCGTCCTGGACCGGATCGACACCATCGTCCCGCCCGGCACGGACCTCTACCAGGCCGACGGCGCCTGGCAGCCGCCGGCCCTCACCACCCCGGGCCTGCGCCGCCGCCCGGCCGCCGAGCGCTCGGCCGGCTAGCCCCGCGGCGGGCTCGACGGGACTTGAAACGGCTCGACGGGGGATCACCCCCTCGGCGCGGCGAAGCAGTGGACGAGGACCGTACGGCCGGAGGCCCACCGCTGCTCCCCGCTGCCGAGCAGGGTCCAGCCGAGGCGGCGGTAGAGGGCCACGGCGGCGGTGTCGGTGGCGAGCACGTCGAGCACGGGGTGCAGCCCGAGCGCCCGCGCGTGCACCACGGCGCGTGCCAGCAGGTGCGCGCCGGTGCCGTGGCCGCGCGCCGTCGGGGCGACGTACAGGCGGCCGATCACGGCGGTCAGTTCCGGCCGCCCGCCGGTCCGCAGGCTCCACAGCCCGGGGGCGGCATCGCCCGGGGCGCTGCGGGAGAGTCCGACGTGCCCGGTGATCCGGCCCGCCGCCTCGGCGACCCAGGCGGCCAGCAGGCCGTCCGGGGTGAGCCAGGCGGCGGGCCGCTCGGGCCAGTCGGCGGGGTAACCGTCGACGGTGTGGACGTCGGCCAGCACCCGGACGCAGTCGGCGAGGTCGGCGGCGCGGCGCCGTCGGACGCCCGCCCCCGGACCGGTCCGCCGAGATCCGGACGCGACGACGTTGGCGCGTTCTTCAAGGTCAGCCATGCCGGTACGTTACCGGCCGCCCCTCACCGTCGCAGCAGGTCGACGACCCCGGTCAGGTCCTCCTCGCCGCCGCCGAGCTCCAACCGACGCTCCATCAGCCGGAAGTAGGGCTCCAGCAGTTCGGGACTCACCCCCTGCTCCTCGGCGGTGCGCAGCAGCGTGCCCTTGCCGGCGACCTGCATCGCCAGGCTGGACACCACGCCCTTGGTGTAGTCGCCGCTCTCCAGCTGCTCCGCGGTCGTGGCGACGGTCCGGGACATCGCGGTGAGGTAGTCGCGGAGCAGCGGCGCGAGCTCGCCCGGCGCGACGGCCTCGCCGCGGATCAGCGCGAAGGCGTGCGCGACCCCGGCGAACATCCCGTACATGGCGCTGAGCAGTGCCACGTCGTGCAGCGCCGCGTACCCGGCGTCCTCGCCCACGTACCGGGTGTCGGCCGGGGCGGCGAGGGTCGCCCGGTGCTCCTCGAACAGCCCGGCGGAGCCGCTGTAGAAGACGTACGGCCCGGTCGCCGGGACGCCGATCATCGGCGGGACGGCCATGATCCCGCCGTCCAGGTGGCGGGCGCCGCGCCGCTCGGCCCAGGCGGCGCGGGCGCGGGCCTGCTCGGGGGTGCTGGTGACCAGGTTGACCAGGTCCTTGCCGGCCAGGTCGACGCCGGCCAGCGCGTCGTCCACGGAGGCGTCGTCGAGCAGGCAGACGACGACCAGCCGGTTCGCCGCGACGGCCTCGGCGGCGCTGTCGGCGACGGCGGCGCCGCGTACGGCGAGCGCGGCGGCGCGGGCGGCGGTGCGGTTCCAGACGGTCAGCGGGTGCCCGGCGGCGAGCCAGGCCTCGGCCAGCGCGGTGCCCATCGCGCCGAGGCCGAGCAGGGAGAGCGGGGCGGGCGGGGCGGGCGGGGTCCGGCGGGATGCCTCAACTGTGTTCTGTGCCATGCCGATCAGCCTCCGCGCCGGCCCCGGAAACGATCAAGTACGCACTTCGAAGTGGGTGGTTACCCTGAGGTGAGGATCGAGGCCGGAAGGGGTGGGCATGGCGACCGTGCCGAGGCCGGGGGCGTACGTCTGCGGGATCGACGCCGCGATGGACGTGATCGGCGGCAAGTGGAAGGTGCTGATCCTGTGGGCCCTGGGCGAGCGCCCGTGCTGCCGCTTCGGCGAGCTGCGCCGCCTGGTGCCGGGGATCACCGAGAAGGTGCTGGCCGCCCACCTGCGCGAGCTGGAGGCGGACGGCATCGTGCACCGGGAGGCGTACGAGGAGGTGCCGCCCCGGGTCGAGTACGCGCTGACCGAGGCGGGGCGACACCTCAACGCGGCGCTCGCGCCGCTGGGGCACTGGGGGCGCGAGCACGTCCTGGGCGGAGCGCCGCACCCCCGGTGACTCAGCGCTCCTCCGCGACCGGGTGCCAGCGGTTCAATACCGCCATGCGACCCGACCTCAGCACCCCGCTGCGCAGCGACCGCCTCGACCTGCTGCCGCTCGTCCCCGAGCACGCCGACGAACTGGCCGCCGCCCTCGCCGACCCGGCCCTGCACACCTTCACCGGCGGCCGCCCGGCCACCCCCGAGGAGCTGCGCGCCCGCTGCGCCCGGCTCGCCGCCGGCTCCCCCGACCCGGCCGAGACCTGGGGCACCTGGGTCCTGCGACTGCGCGCCGACGACGCGCTGACCGGCTACGTCCAGGCCACCGTCCGCCCCGGGGCCACCGAACTCGCCTGGGTGGTCGGCACCCCCTGGCAACGGCGCGGTCTCGCCACCGAAGCCGCCCGCGCCCTCCTCACCCACCTCACCACCCTCGGCACCACCACGGCCGTCGCCCACATCCACCCCGACCACCACGCCTCCGCCCACGTCGCCCACACCCTGGGCCTGCGCCCCACCCCGCACACCCAGGACGGCGAAACCCGCTGGCAGGCCGACCTTTCGCAGCCGTGACCGCCGAGCCCCGGCCCCACCCGGAATGCCCACCACCATCGATGGGGTTGGATACAGCCATGGCATCTCGTGCACGCGTACGCGCCCCCGAGCTGGTCGGGGCAGGCGGTTGGCTGAACACCGGCGGCAAGGAGCTCACCCTCGCCGACTTCCGGGGCAAGATCACCGTCCTGGACTTCTGGACCTTCTGCTGCATCAACTGTCTGCACGTCCTCGACGAGCTCCGCGAGCTGGAGGAGAAGCACCGCGACACCGTGGTGATCGTCGGCGTGCACTCGCCCAAGTTCGTCCACGAGGCCGACCACCAGGCCGTCGTCGACGCCGTCGCCCGGTACGAGGTGCACCACCCGGTGCTGGACGACCCGGCGCTCGCGACCTGGAAGCAGTACGCCGTCCGCGCCTGGCCGACGCTCGTCGTGATCGACCCCGAGGGCTACGTGGTGGCCCAGCACGCCGGTGAGGGCCACGCCCACGCGATCGCCCGCCTGGTCGAGGAGCTGGAGGCCGAGCACGCCGCCAAGGGCACGCTGCGCCGGGGCGACGGCCCGTACGTGGCGCCCGAGCCCACCGCCGGGGACCTCAAGTTCCCCGGTAAGGCGGTCCGGCTGCCGAACGGCCACTTCCTGGTCGCCGACTCCGGCCACCACAGCCTGGTCGAGCTGGCCGAGGACGGCGAGACCGTGGTGCGCCGGATCGGCGACGGGCAGCGCGGCCTGGTGGACGGCGCCAGCCCCCGGTTCAGCGAGCCGCAGGGCCTCGCGCTGCTGCCGGAGGGCGCCGGCTACGACGTGGTCGTGGCCGACACCGTGAACCACGCGCTGCGCGGCGTGCGCCTCGCCGACGGCAGCGTCACCACCCTGGCCGGCACCGGCCGCCAGTGGTGGCAGGGCTCGGCGACCGAGGGCCCGGCCCGCGAGGTGGACCTCTCCTCGCCCTGGGACGTCGCCTGGTTCGACGGCAAGGTGTGGATCGCGATGGCCGGCGTGCACCAGCTGTGGGCGTACGACCCGGCGGACGGCACGGTCGGCGTCGCGGCCGGCACCACCAACGAGGGCCTGGTGGACGGCCCGACCGCCGAGGCCTGGTTCGCCCAGCCCTCCGGCCTCGCCGTCTCCGCGGACGGCGAGAAGCTCTGGGTCGCCGACTCCGAGACCTCCGCGCTGCGCTTCGTTTCACGTGGAACGATGACGGTCCACACCGCCGTCGGCACCGGCCTGTTCGACTTCGGCCACCGTGACGGCGCCGCCGACCAGGCCCTGTTCCAGCACCCGCTGGGCGTGACCGTGCTGCCGGACGGCTCGGTGGCCGTCGCCGACACCTACAACCACGCGCTGCGCCGCTTCGACCCGGCGAGCGGCGAGGTCAGCACCCTGGCCACCGATCTGCGCGAGCCCTCCGGCGCGGTGCTGGTGGACGGCGACATCGTGGTGGTCGAGTCGGCCCGGCACCGGCTGACCCGGCTGCGGCTGCCCGAGGAGGCCGTCCAGGTCGAGTCGGTGGCGCACCGCACCCAGCGCGCGGCCACCGAGGTCGCGCCCGGCGCCTTCCGACTGGACGTGGTCTTCGAGGCGCCGAGCGGCCAGAAGCTGGACGAGCGCTACGGCCCGTCCACCCGGCTGCTGGTCAGCTCGACCCCGCCCGAGCTGCTGGTCTCCGGCGTCGGCGCGGACTCCGCCCTCTCCCGCGAGCTGGTGCTCTCCGACCAGGTCACCGAGGGCGTGCTGCACGTCTCGGCGATGGCGGCCTCCTGCGACGACGACCCGGCGATCGAGTTCCCGGCCTGCCACGTGCACCAGCAGGACTGGGGTGTGCCGGTGAAGCTGGTCGCCGACGGTGCCCGCCGCCTCCCGCTGGTCCTGGCCGGGATGGAGTAAGCGGGCGGACGAAGAGGGCGGGGCCCGGCGGACGT